>JAUVQW010000080.1 GCA_030597945.1 Actinomycetes bacterium | reverse complement strand
TGGTTTTAGTTTTGTAATTTAATATTTACTATTTGCCATTTACAATTCGAGGCCGTTAGGCCGAGGTACTGCCAATCGATTCCTGCTTATTGCTTATGGGTAAATACCCAAGTAGACTTATATATACTTTAAAGGGAGGTATGACATGTTTGGAAAACTTAAGTATCTGTTTCTATATGCCTACGAGGCAGCCGAGCAGATGGAAGAGAAATCAAAGGAATTTGCCGAAGGCCGTGAGAAGAGGATGGAGCAGTTCAAAAAAGAACACAAAGAGATGGAGATAAGAGCCAAAGAGAAGATCCAGGAGACTCAAGGGGCCATGAAAGAACACATGCAAGATGTTGTCAAAGAGATGGGTCTCGCCACTCGAGGCGAGATCGATGAGATAAAAAAAATGATCTCCGATCTTTCAAAAAATATCGAGAAGAAATAAATACTTTATGAAATCTTTTCAGACTAATGATTACACCTTATATGACCGTGCCCTTCATTATTAAAAACTTAATTTAAAGACGAGGATTTTTTATGGATAAGATTAATAGGAGAAGACGCGTCCGCAAGTTCTCGTGGCTCTTTCTTGGGATCGTTAGAGATTTCTGGAAGGAGGCAAGGCTAGCTAGGAAGATCGGTGGTCAAGGTGCCCGCGATAGGATGTCAAAGCGGCATCGAAAAAGGGCTATCCAGTTCCGCGAGACGGCTATCGAGATGGGCGGCGTCCTGATAAAACTAGGGCAGTTTTTTAGCGCCCGTGTGGACATCATGCCAGATGAATACATTCAAGAGCTTGCTAAACTTCAAGACACCGTTCCCCAAGTCCCTTTTGAAGATATAAGAAAGAGGGTTGAAGATGACTTCGGTCGACCCCTCCATCACGTATTTAAGGATTTTAACAAGGAGGCGGTAGCCGCCGCTTCTTTAGCACAGGTACACCTGGCAAAGATAGACAGCGGCGAGAAGGTGGCAGTCAAAGTACTTCGTCCAGGCATTGAAAAGCTGGTAGACATCGATCTGGCCACTTTTGCTTATCTAATGAGCGGGGTAAAGCGATTTACCAGGTTTGGCAGGCGAATGGATATAGACTTAATAGTTACCGAATTTGTGCGGACCTTAGGTGATGAGCTTGATTTTTACCGAGAAGGCTGTAATGCCATCCGCTTTAGAGAGATGTTCAAAGATTCTACGACCATTTATATCCCGAGGATATATCAGGATTATTCGACCTCACATGTTCTTACTTTGGAAGCGATCGATGGCATAAAGATATCGGAGTATGAAGAGCTGGAGGCCAATGGGATCGATAGGCATGCGGTCGCGTTCGAGGTATTTCAGAGTTATCTTAAGCAGGTTCTAGAGGAAGGCTTCTTTCACGCCGACCCTCATCCTGGTAATCTTTTTGTCTCTCCCGGACCGGTGATAAAGTTTGTTGATTTCGGTATGGTGGGTCAGATCACCGATGAGACTAAGTTAGACCTGCGTGACGCTATAGTTGGTATTGCCAAGAAGGATGCTGAGATCATGGTGGATGCCTTTGGAAAGTTAGGTTTTTTTAGGCCTGGTGCTGACAGGGAGCCGGTGATCCACGCTCTAAATTGGATGTTTGAAAAATTTGGAACAATAAATGCTAAAAACGTGTCGTTCGATAATCTGGTCGATATCGAAGAAGATATTATCCAGATCATCCACGACCAACCGATAACGGTCCCCGCGTACTTCGCTTTTTTAGGAAGGGCTCTAAGTACTCTCTTGGGTCTATCCACTGGACTAAATCCGGACTTCGATTTTGTCACCGCCACAAAACCGTATGTCGACAAGATGTTAAAGCCTGGTTCTAAGGAGATGATGGGTTTAATAACCAACGAGATAAAGTCTATGGGACAAATAATGTTGACTCTGCCAAAACAAGTAAACGACGCAATGACAAAAATAAATAAGGGTGAGCTTAGCGTTAGAGTCGATGCCCAGAGTGTTACCAGAGAACTAAGAAGAGGAAATCGAAGACGTCGCCTTACAGCCCAAACGATTGCTTTTATAGCTCTACTGATCAGCGCGGTTTCACTATTTTATCTGGAATTTCCTCGCGAGGCATATTTTTTTAGCGCTATTTCCTTAGTCTTTGCTTTTTCAATTATAAGAAGGTGAGCAAAGTTCATGACTGTTTCTTTTTCCGAAGCCCTACTACTAAGATGTCATCGGTAAGGTTGTCATTGGAGAAACGTCTGGCTTCCTCAATTAGGTCTTCAAGAAGTTGATCAAGAGAAAGATCTTTGTTATTTTTTACGAATTCTCCAACACGTTCTTTTCCAAATTCATCATTTTCTTTCCTGACCTCGGTCAAGCCATCTGTGTACATGATTAACAACTCATCATCTTTTATCTCTAAAGTTTCGAGCGGGTAGTCTTGTTTGCGTTCGACTGACAATAACAGACCGGTGTCCTCTAAGAACCTATCATCGCTAAGCAGGTATGGATAAGGATTTCCGGCGTTCGCTAATTTTAAAGTTGAGGTGCTAGGATCGTAAACGCAGTATGTAAGGGCGGTAAAACGTTCCGGATGTTGTTTGTAGAGGGCCTCATTTATTCTGTATAAAACTCTATCTGGAGAATCTCCGGAGTAAGAACGGTCTCTTAAGATATATTTTACTCTGGCCGTCTCTGTGGCTGCGTCAATACCGTGTCCGGCAACATCACCGACGGCTATCGCCCATTTATTTCCATGGATCCTGAAGACATCGTAAAAATCACCGCCGACCTCGGCTTCTTTCGTTGCTGATTGATAAAAAATGCCTATCTCTAGGTCCTCGGGCTGGGGAATATCCTCGGGAACTAAGTTTTGTTGTAAGATGCTGGCTATACGGTGTTGGTGATCGAATGCCTCCACGAGTTTATTTGTTTCTTCATCGATTCTTATCACCATCGGCCGAAATAGAAAGAAACCGATGGCGATGATTACCGCCGAGATAACTGATAGGGTAACTATATCTATTGATTCTAAGATGGCGATCTGCGACTCGCTTTCTTTTTGAAAAACATCGACTACTTTATCAAGCGTTCTTAAGATATTTCCCGACTCGCTTAGAATAAATTGAAGATGCGGATCATCGTGGGTGATCGGTTGATCATCGATCGCTAACTCCCTTGCTTGGTCAAGATACTGGTTTATTCTGTTATTTAGATCGTCGGGTTCTTTAAAGAAAATGTCACTGGTCTCTTTAGAGATATTGTCAGGAAGACCCAGATCTTTATCGCCGTTCGTCAATCCGCGGTTAGCTACTTCCATCTCGTCGATAGCTTCTTTAAGATCGTCTTTTATGGCTGATCGTTCTTTATCGCTTCTGGCGTCAGCAAGTCGAAGAGAGAAGAGGGCGATCCGTTGCGATAACATCCTTTGACGGCCGCTGATATTTATTTGAGCGGCGCTGCCCTCTTGCGTTGCGATTATTGCTTGAAGTAATAGCGATGATGTGATCACGAGGACAGCCAAGATGACAAGGGCGGTAAGGTAATTTCGAGTCATCGCTCCAGTCGCCGGGCGCTTGTTATCTTTTATTCTATTTTGATCTGCCACATTGACTATTTTATTTTCCATTAATCTTTGTTCGTTTCCGCTAAGAGATTACCCATTATCGTACTACAATAATGTTTCTTGCTTGTTAAAGATTTAAGAATAACGCTGTTCAGCCGATTAAAGCCGATGTCATCGAGACAGATCCGAAAACGCAACCGTCATTTATAATAGTCACAGGCTCTGTTCTTTCACTGGCGCCGAGTACATAAAGAAGGGGCAGATAATGATCGGATGTGGGGATCGAAAGAGCGGCAGTCTCTCCCAGAGTCCTATAATCAATAAGCCTATCATCGTCCCGTGCCAGAATCAGTTCCCTTGATATCTCATTAAATTCGACAGCCCAGGATGCGCCGCTATCCGGTGTCAGCCAGTCGATTTTAGACAGATTGTGAACGATGTTTCCGCTCCCGATAATCAGCACCCCTTCATCTCTTAGGGATTTTAGTTCGCTGCCCAGTTGATAATGTTCTTCTATAGAGAGTCGATAATCTATGCTCAGCTGGACAACCGGAATATTAGCATCTGGAAAAATTATCGATAGCGGCACCCAACAACCATGATCAAGCCCCCAGGTATCATCGAAATTAGCTGATTTAGATTTAATTAAACGATAAATGGTCTTTGACAAGGTCGTCGATCCCGGAGCAGGATATTCAAATCTGTACATTTCTTGGGGAAAACCGTAAAAATCGTGTATTGTTCTTGGTATTTCCGTATTTAAGACCTGTAGATCATCTATAAACCAGTGTGCAGAAATGCAGAGGATCGCTTTTGGCTCAGGTAGTTTTGATGATATTGATCGCCATCCATCTGTGATCCAATTTTTTTCTATTGCGTTTAGCGGAGATCCATGGCCGACAAAAAAAACAGGCATCCGGTTTTCGCTTTTCATAACGCTAATATTTTAACATCATTTGCTTGGTTTGTTTCAGTATTGGCTTTACCCAGGTTATTATATAAAAATAAGCAACAATCAACTTAAAACGATCGACTGTTGCTTATTTTCATAAAGACTCTATGCGTTAGGAATCAGCAATTGACTCCAATAACATAAATTCTAAGCAGCTTTCTTAAATGATCTTACTTTCCCTTCTGTCTCTTCAGTCTTTTTCTCCTCCATCAGGTAGAAATATCCAATTGCGAACATTGAAAGTCCCCCCAAAAGCCCTATAACTGAAGTCAATACCAGGTGTTCTCTTATCCATTTCATTATTAGCACCTCCATAAATTCTCTTAATTTGATGTTACCCGCGAGACTTTTCTATAAACTTGAAAAAGTCATGCAAAAAAAATATTAGACCACAATTACCAGCGATTATGACAAAAACGGAAAAATATTTAGTCAAATAATCGCGACGCGGATCCACAGTTATTTATTATTGATTATGGAGCTTTTTAGAAGGGTATACCTTCTTCATGATGTCGAAGAAGATGATAATCGTCCTATCCGTGGTGGTATCCGTCTTTTTATTATTGACAAGCGTTGGGCTTTGGTTAGAGAGGCAGATCTTTAATGAGGAAAGATTTAAAGAGACGGCTGCAGGTGTCATCAAAACCGAGCAAGTCCGCGAAGCTATTGCTGATGAGATAATCGTCATTGTTACTGGCGATTTTCCGGAGCTTAAAGATCTTGCAACTGAGTTTGTCCAACCGACACTGGCGGAACTTCTAAATAGTGACTTTATCGCTTCGGCGGTAGAAGAGGTTGCCGGTGAGATCCAGGTGGCGCTTACTTCAAGTGAACCTCAAGCTGTCGCAATTGATATTTCGGGAATAACAGGACCTCTTAAGACTGCGGTCGGGTTTATTCCTAATCTAAGCAGTGAAGTCGAGAATGCCGTCAAAGATCTGCCATCTTCTATCGTATTGATTGAAAAAGGTGGAATACCTTCGATATTTACGATCGGTCTAATACTTATGTGGCTAGGTCGCCTTACAGGTGTAGCGGCTCTTGTGATTTTTATTGTGATGGTTTGGAAGGCGATCGTTAACAGGCAGAGTCAGATACTTAGAACGTTAGGGATTTACATCTCGATCGGTGCAGCTATATTTCTTGTTCTTGTTTGGGCTTTT
>JAUVQW010000137.1 GCA_030597945.1 Actinomycetes bacterium | reverse complement strand
ATGTCATCCTTTGGTACTCCTATTTTACTGCTACTCTGCTTCATATTGCTACTACCTTTAAATATCGCCGTTTTCATCCGTTGTCAGTGAAAGTGAGATAGTGATCTTTCTTTTTCCACACTTTACTTCTGGCTCATCTGCTAGTTTTATAAAGTATTTCTCCTCTAATACTCGGAATTTTTGTTTTATTGCTTGAGTAAAATTTTCAATATCTTCATTTAATATATTTTTTGTGAAATGTTTATCATTGAAAAATATATCCGGTTCTTTCCCTTTTTCCCCCCGCTCTCTTATTTCATCCAGACTTACAGAATCCAGCGGACTTATCTCGCCGCTAAGTATCCTGTGGGCGTTTCTGGTTGATACCTCTATATCAAATAGCCTCTTCGCGTTTAGAACGAGGTCTTCTAAATGATCAGAATCTGATAGTCTAGCCCAAAAAGGAGCAGCATCAACGTTTACTTGATTGCTATCAATATATTTATTTCCAAGTTCGATCATTGTCGCAAGAATTTCTGAGGGTGATCCATAGTAGATCAATACATCGGGAAAATCGATAAAGAATTCGACCAGTAACCTTAAAACGTTTCTAAGGCCTTTCACTTCAAGACCATCTTCTCCCTTTTTAATCTTGGGATAAGATGATTGATCTTTTTTCTCACTGAGTTTTGCCGTATCGATCTCCATTTTAAAGATCGATCCCAATGCATGAGCCGAGTGAAGCAACTCTAGATTTGCGGGACTGGACCTTATTGAGTATAAAGCCATCCCTCGTCCATGAACTCCATATCGGTCTTCAATTATCTGCTTTATCTTCGAAGTTACCCTCGGCTCAAAAACAGCTTCGTGAACCTGCTTTGGAATTCCTTGCCCATCGTCGACGATCCTAAAGAGGCGATAGCCATCGCTCTTTTTTGCTGTTGATATAAATATCTTCTTAGCGCCGGCATCTCTTGAATTACGAAGCATCTCGATAACGCAATCCTCAACGCACTTTATATCATGGCGCGCTTGCCTTTTTTCAGCTTCAGAAGTATTTAGTCGAAAATAGCCATCGCCAAGGTCATTTTCGATCTTTAAAAATTTTTTACTCTCAAGACTCGATACGAAATCAATGATCTTGTCGCCATCTTCGGTTAGCATTCTTTTCCCTTGGAGTCAGCCTAGTCCTTATATGCTATCTTAGCGATATTACTTCGCGTATTCAATGGCTCGATTCTCACGTATTACGATGACTTTTATTTGTCCCGGATACTCTAGCTGTTCTTCTATCTCCTTTGCTATTTCTCGAGCGAGAAGCGTCGAATCTTTATCATCGAGTTCTTCAGGCCTGACCATAATCCTGATCTCGCGACCGGCCTGCATCGCATATGACTTTTCTACGCCCTTGTAAGATTCTGCTAGGCTCTCCAGTTTCTCCAACCTTTTTATATAACTCTCCAGCATCTCTCGCCTAGCACCCGGCCTTGAAGCCGAAATAGCATCTGCAGCCTGCACTAAGACCGCCTCAACGGTCTGAGGCTCTATATCGGCGTGATGAGCTTCTATAGCATGGCATATCTTGGGGCTTTCATTAAGCCTTTTGGCTAGGTCTGCCCCGATAACCGCATGAGGGCCTTCGACTTCATGATCTATGGCTTTGCCGAGATCGTGAAGTAGTCCGGCTCGTTTGGCCAACCTGACGTCTACACCAAGTTCTGCCGCCATCATGCCGGCTAAATGAGATACTTCAAGCGAGACTTGAAGAACGTTCTGGCCATAACTTGTTCTATATTTTAATCTTCCAAGTACTCTTAATATGTCAGCGTGATAACCGTGAATATTAGTATCTAAGGTAGCCTGCTCTCCGGCGTTTCTAATTTCGGCGTCTACCTCGGCAGTTGATTTCTCAAAAGTCTCCTCAATTCTTGCAGGGTGGATTCTGCCATCGGCGATCAATTTATCCAATGTAAGCCTGGCTATCTCTCTTCTTACTGGATCAAAACTGGAAAGGATCACCGCTTCCGGAGTATCGTCGATTATTAGATTGATTCCGGTTATAGTCTCAAATGCGCGAATATTTCTACCTTCCCGACCTATGATCCTACCCTTCATCTCATCATTAGGTAGCGGTATAACAGAAACAGTGGTCTCAGCTGTATGGTCAGCCGCCACTCTTTGAATGGACAAGGAAACGATATTTTTAGCACGCTTATCAGCTTCATCCCTTGCCTCGGATTCAATATCTCTTATCAACTGTGACGCGTCATGCCGCACCTCATCCTCGATCTTTTTTAAGAGCAGTTCCTTGGCTTCTTCCCCGGAAAGTCCGGCAATTTTTTCGAGCACTGTTTTTTGCTCGGATATAACTTCATCGTACTCAACTTTTTTCTCATCAATCTCTTTTGACCTGTCTTGCACCTCTTTTTCTCTTACATCTAACTGGCTACCTTTAGTTTCTATTAACTGTTCTTTCTCGGTAAGCCGCTTTTCCATATTGTGCATATCGGTCCGACGTTCTTTTAATTCTTTTTCTCCTTCTTGGCGCATTGCATAAATTTGATCTTTTGCCTCTAAAAGAGCTTCCTTGTTAGCAGATTCAGCTTTGTTCTTTGCGTCTTCTAGGATCTTTTTTGACTCTGTCTCAGCTGATGCAATCTTTGCTTCCGCTAAGACACGCCTTACGACAAAGCCGACCCCAAAACCAACAAGAAGAGCGCCTAGAGCTGTTACGATAACGGTTATTGACATAGCGATCTCCTTTTCTTTTTAATAAAAAAACCGAGCGTTTAGCCCGGCAAAAAATGTTTTACTTGGTTTTCCTATTCAATACCCTGCACGTCTTGAATATAAATATTATTCTTATTTATTTGTTATTTCTAAAATAATATCTTAACTGAATATCTTCAGGTAAATGCACTTTTTGCCAAGTAAATATTACATCTTAATTACTTTAGCGTCAAGCTTGATGGGGACATTGTAAAGTATATAACTTATTATAAAAGTGATTAAAATATTTATTCCCATGAATCCTAAGAAGCGCTAAATTAGGTCAACCGCAAATCAACTTGAGCTAGTACTAAAGGTTTTATTTAACAAGAAATCCTGGTAAATAGGCGGCATTTCATCCTCAAACAAGTATTATATTTTTCTCTTAATACAAAGACTAATTTTATCTGTACTATTGATATTAACCATAGCTACACCACCTTTTTAATTATTTAGATATAATATCAAGATGTTTTATCTTCTGAACCTACCTTTTCCTTGTCATCAGCTGTCTCGTTAGCAGTCACCTTGTTTTTGTTTCCTTTTAAGCCCAGCTCAGCCTTTATTTGACTCTCTATGGTAGCTACAAGCTCAGCGTTCTCCTTTAAGTATTGTTTAGCGCTCTCTCTTCCCTGGCCCAACCTTTGGTCATT
>JAUVQW010000127.1 GCA_030597945.1 Actinomycetes bacterium | reverse complement strand
TAGGGTAGTCCTTGTAAATAAAGGTAAAAAGCATCTATTTCTTCCCTCGCTTTTATGGGTCACTTTTGGACTAAGAGAACCGGTAACAATAGAAAGAGACCTGTCAATACTTGAGAAGAAAGGTATTGATGTAGTAATCGGAGATATCACAGGCGTCGATACCGACAATAATAAAGTTATTATTGGCGTAGATGAGATTTCCTATGATTATCTAGTTGTAGCTCTTGGGGCCGACCTTGAATTTGATAGGATTCCAGGGCTGGCTGAGGGTGGTCAAACTTTTTATAACTTGGAGGGCGCTCTAAAGCTAAACAAGGAACTAGATGAATTTCAAAGCGGGCGCCTTGCTGTCGTAGTATCAGATATGCCATACAAATGTCCGGCTGCCCCTTTCGAGGCTTCTATGCTTATAGAGGAGCGTCTTAAGAAAAGGGGAGTAAGAGATAAGATTGATATGCAAGTATATATACCGACACCTTTGCCGATGGGCGTTGCTGGAGCAAAGGTCGGAAAAGCTGTAATGGGACTAGTCGAATCAAAGGACGTTGGTTTTAATGTAAGCATGAAATTATCGTCCGTTAATATAAAAGCGGGCACATTGGTCTTTAATGAAAATGATGAGGTTGGCTATGATCTTCTTGTTGCGGTTCCACCTCACGTCGCTCCGTCTGCTGTAAGAGTATCCAAGATAGCTGGGCCAAACGGATGGATACCAGTCGATCCAAATAGTCTTGCCACAAAGGTACCCAATGTTTTTGCGATAGGGGACGTGGCTTCGATCAAGCTATCTAATGAAAAGATGCTTCCAAAAGCTGCCGTCTTTGCCAACGCTCAGGCAGAGGTCGTGGCATCAAGGATCGCCGATCGAATAAAAGGGCAAGAGCCAAAGAGTGAATTTAACGGTTTTGGAAGTTGCTTTATAGAGACCGGCTCTAAAAGAGCAGGTTTTGCAAGTGGCAACTTTTATGCCGAACCTGATCCGGATATACGCCTCCGAGCTTTGCGCCCCTGGTGGTTGTGGATGAAGGTGATGATAGAACGCCGCTGGCTCAAGCGCTTTTTTGGGGGCTAGGTTATCAAAGCTTAGAAGTTAAATAACTTGTTTTAGCCCCGCTCTATCGGGTATGAAGCACATAACTTACAAGGGAGGGTATATGATAAGAAATTGCGGCGGAACTTGCGGCAGCAGTGGAATCGGTATTTGGGCTTTCTTCTCTTTTATGTTCTTCTTAACAACTCCGGGGCTACTTCCGATGACCATCTGGGAATATATATGGCGTTTTATTATCGGTCCGATAAATTTCCTTTTTCCATAAAAGATTATTGCTCTAGCGCCAAAAGGAGTCTGTAGATTGTATCGTCTATCTCGATATCCATATTGTTCATTTCGTTAACTATTCTTTTTTCTTCCAAAGAAACAGTTTTCAAAAAATCTTTTCTCTTTTTTTCAAACTCGTTATAATCGCCAACCGATATGTTTTGTGTCGCCAGATCTTTTGTGTTTTTAGCAAGTATTATCTTTGAACTATAGAAATCCACATAGAGATCCAATAATTCTTTCTCGAGTTCTGTAAAGGACATTGCCTCTATGACGATCGCATCAACATAGGCGCGATGCCGGCTATCTATTTCTTTGCCGATCGCCCGCTCGATCCTTAAGATGGCCTTATCCTCGTTTAAAATATTTTCACCCTCACCGTCAATAAGCTTAACCCTCTCTTCGTATATTTTAATGATCGCGTCAGTAGCGTTATCGATCTCATCGACACTCTCTTCATCGAGGATAGAGGATATATTGATACTTTTTACCTCGGAGGAATTGACTATATCGTAGAGCTCTTTATAGTCCCACCTAGAATCTTGGTATTTGACTATCGCTTTTACTAGGGCAGCTTTCTTTCTGTTCAATATAGATGTGTTTCCAGTGAATATTGCGATAGTTAAGAAGATGCCAGTCAATAAGACGACCACAAACAAGATCATTAGCCATTTCTTGATGATATTGCTCCCCAAATAATCGAATTCATTCCAACATAAAGATACAAAAAAAACGAACGCATAAGAAAGCCTTTATGGAAATAAAATGTTATAGTGGTCGGTTGCTATTTGGGACAGTGATTGGTAGTAGAGTAAGACGGCTGGTATAATTAGTATTTATATAATTAAATATTGCTTTAATAGCACCTTTCGAACTTTAGAAGGTAATGATGAAATTTTTTCGATTACCGGACCACTTACAATTAAAAAAAAGCTATATTTATGCCTTAATACCATTATTATATATAATGAGCTTGCTTGCAAGCCCAAATATCGCTTTGGCCAACCATTCGTATCAATTTACAAATCAATGGGGAAATTTAGGCTTTGCAGCAGGCCAGTTTAATTATCCGCAAGGTGTCGCAATTGATAAGAATGACAACGTCTACGTAGCCGACACCAGAAATCACCGCGTACAAGTTTTTGACAAAGATGGCGTCTTTATACGGCAATGGGGTTCGCATGGCTTCCAGGATAGCAAATTCGACTTTCCTTACGGGATAGCTGTTGATAACAACCTTGACGTCTATGTAGCAGACAGCGGCAACAATCGGATACAGAAGTTTTCAAGTACAGGCGTTTTTATCAGAAAATGGGGAGCTTATGGAATAGCCAATGGAAGCTTTAATTTTCCCCGCGGCATCGAGATCGACAACAATGGAGATGCTATTGTTGCCGATTCAAGAAACGATCGTATTCAAGTCTTTGATAAAGACGGGACTTATTTAAGAAAATGGGGGAATACCGGCTACCTCTATAATGGAGTATTTGATACCCCTATGGATATTGCTGTAGATGCCTCAAACAGGATATATGTTACCGATAGTTTTAACAACCGGGTTCAAAAGTTCGACTCCACTGGTAATTATATTGCAAAATGGGGGGCAACTGGAGATGTCAATGGATCTTTTAATAACCCTCATGGGATTGTGGTTGATAGCGACGGAAACGTCCTAGTCGTTGATAACGCCAACGATAGAGTCCAGAAATTTTCATCAAGCGGGTTATTTATGGCTAAATGGGGAACGCTTGGAAGTGCAGCCGGTCAGTTTGAGAGGCCAGCGGGTATCGGCGTTGATTCTCAAAAAAACATATACGTTGCCGATCAGTGGAACAATAGGATCCAAAAATTTAGCTTGTTAGCCGTTCATCCGATAGCCACAATCGATAGTATCACCCCTAATCCCGCGGGACCGGCTCAGAATGTAACTTTTACAGGTCATGGCTCCGGTGGCACGATAGTGGCTTACAATTGGCGATCCTCTAAGGACGGCCAGCTATCATCTCTTGCTTCCTTTAGCTCAACAAACCTGACATCCGGCAATCACACTATTTATTTTAAAGTAAAAAATTCACTTGGGATCTGGTCTGACGAAGTATCAACGCAATTAAGCATAACTTTGCTACCGCCACCAAGAACAATTGCTCCTAATACTATTTGGGACTCGGGTCCAAGCAACTGGAGCTGGAGCGCTAGCAGGATCATTACCGGTGATTATAACGGAGATGGTTTATCTGATCTGGCAGTAGCATATGGTTATAAGACTGAAAGAATGGTTAAATTATTTGTCTTTCTTGGTAACGCTTCTACCGGATTTGACCCTCCTAGGCAGTGGTGGACATCGGCACCCGGTACCTGGGATTACGGTGGTATCAAACTAACTAGTGGTGATTTTAACGGCGATGGCTTGTCTGACGTTGGCGTCTTTTACGGGTATAAAAAAGAAAGAGCCGCAGCCACGTTTGTATTTCCCTCGAATG
>JAUVQW010000131.1 GCA_030597945.1 Actinomycetes bacterium | reverse complement strand
TTTTTGGAGGTATGGCCCAGATGTCGAAGGAGCCGGATAAGCCCTTTAGCGAGTTTAAAATGGCTATCGCCGGACCAGTGTCAAGTTTGTTTTTGGCGCTTGCATTTCTTGGAATATTTATCATACTGGTTGCAACCGGCTTTCCCAGCACCGTCTTTGCCCCATTCGAATTTCTCTGGCAGATCAATTTACTGCTGGCAATTTTTAACCTTGTCCCAGGCTATCCCTTAGATGGCGGGCGCGTCTTTCGCTCGCTCTTGTGGATGTTCATGGGTGATCAGCAAAGAGCTACAAATATAGCGTCAAAGGCTGGTCAATTGTTTGCAGCTATTTTGATCGGCGGCGGTATCTTTATTGTGTTGGATAGCGGATTCAGGGATTTTAGCGGTTTTTGGTTAATATTGATAGGTGCGTTTTTATATCAGAGCGCGTCGTCAAGCTACCAACAACTTCTTCTCAAAAATGCTCTTTCAGGCTTAAAAGTCGAGGACTTGATGTCAACAGATGTTAAGACCGTAGCTCCAGATATCGACCTTCTGGCACTGGTTAACGATTATTTTCTTACTTACAAATATGGCCGCTTTCCTGTTGTAGGTGGCGATGATCTACTGGGAATTGTAACCCTTCACGATATAAAGGACGTACAAAGAGACAGGTGGCCAAAGACGACTGCCGGTGAAGTCGTCGAAAAACTTATCGAACCAATGTATGTTAACGCCGATGACGATGCGGTTTATGCTTTGATGAAGATGGTCAAGGAAGATATTGGTCATCTACTCGTAGTAAGTGAGCAGAGCCATCTTGAAGGTATAATAACCAGGGCAGACATCATCAGATTAATGAAAATAAAAAATGAACTGATGCAATGAGACTTATGAACAATGCCTGATCTGAAGACACCCCGCTTAACCGGTGCTTATGATATTATTTTATAAGTCATCGATTCCTTGAGCATCACATGAATAAATTTAATAAAAAAATCCCTTATGGCGTCATTGAGAGGCTTCCCGCTTATCTCAATTGCTTAATGCAGCTTAAGAAGGAATCGGTCACGACAGTTTCGTCTAAGCGATTAGGAAGGCTGACCGGAATTAACGCGGCTCAAATAAGAAGGGATCTTATTTATTTTGGAAAATTCGGCATAAGGGGTGTCGGCTATGAGGTCCACACTCTTATAAAAAAGATCCAGGATATTTTAGGGGCTGATAAATTTCATAATATTGTTGTGATCGGTGCAGGAAATCTAGGCGCGGCCATCTCAAATCACGATGGTTTAAAGAATCACGGTTTTATCGTAAAAGCGATTTTTGATAACAATAAAGAAAAGGTGGGGCGGGAGATAAACGACATAGAAATATCCGATCTGAGCGATCTAAAAAAAGTGATAAATGAGGAGAAGATAAAGATTGGTATTTTAGCGACACCCTCTGAAGCAGCGAGGAAGAGTGCAAAGGCTTTAATCGACGAAGGTGTCCGGGTGATTTTGAACTATACTTCAATAATCATAGAGGCTCCAAAGGATGTAATCGTCTACAATAGTGACCCGGTCAGCGATCTTCTCTATACTTTATATTATTTTACTTCGAAAAAGAGCATGTGAACCATGGGACAAACAAGATTTCCGGCGACAGGAATTATTATGGCTGGAGGGAAAAGCTCCCGGATTGGTAGTGATAAAGGGGCGCTGCTTCTTCAAGGCAAGACATTGGCGGATCGAACGACAGACACCATCCTCGATCTTTTCGAGGATGTTATCTATGTGACAAATCATCCTGAAGATGTCGAAAGGACCGACGTAAGAATCGTTTCAGATGATATTCCATACCTTGGCCCGCTAGGAGGAATAGCTGCAGGGCTTAGACATTCTACACATAGTTCAAACTTTGTAGTCGCTTTTGATATGCCATTTATTAATGATGATCTGATCGCTTACATGGTCTCTTTAGCGGCTGATGCCGATATTGTCGTTCCCAAAGTACAAGGTAGCTACGAGCCTCTTTTTGCAGTTTATTCATCAGACTGCTTAAGGCATATCGATAAACGTCTCGCAGCTGGTGATAGAAGAGTGATCTCGATTTACGAAGATGTAAATGTGAAAGAGATCGGTGTTCAGGATATTAAAAGATTTGATAGAGATCTTATGACTTTTATAAACATAAATACTTTCGAAGACTATAGAAAGGTCAAGAAAATGTTGGGGGAGACTGATCAGTGAAACCGACTGTGAAGGCAGGCGTAATTAAGGTAAGCGGAGGAAGTTTTGAACAAGAGGTCATCGACCTACCAGTTGAGGCGCTTTACACCCTGTATCTAAACGATAATGAGATACTCACATTTATGGCTACGCCAAATATGATCAAAGAACTGGCTGTCGGATTTCTTGCTACGTCAGGTGTTATTGAAAAAGGTGATGATATTAATTCGATTATCGTAAACGATGCCGATGGCGTGGTCTGGGTAGAGACCGGATCAGAAACTAACATCAAGGAGAAATTGCTGTCTAAAAGATTCCTTACATCGGGGTGCGCCGGGGGAGAAATATTCGAGGATCCCATGAGTGCCTTCGATCTTGTCCCGCTAAAAAGCACTCTTCGGATAGATGCCAATATTGCCTTTGCTCTGATGGGCACACTTCTTAAAGAGGCAAAACTTTATAAAATTTCCGGAGGTATGCACGGGGTCATGTTAGCCAAAGATAGAAAAAAGGTTTACCTTGCTGAGGATATTGGTCGACACAATGCAGTCGACAAAGTAATAGGGGCGGCTTTGCTAAATGGGGAGTCGTTGGATGACATGGTACTAGTAGCGACAGGCAGGATCTCTTCGGAGATGTTGATAAAAGCGGCTCGGTCGGGCATTGCGATATTGATATCTAGGACAGCGGCGACAGAGCTTGCTGTTGGAATAGCAGAGAAAGTCGGGGCAACGATAGCCGGTTATCTAAGAAAAGATTCTATGTACATCTACAGTAATCATTCTCGAATAAAACTATAAATAATATATTTTAAAGTTAGCTTTTATGCTATCATTACGCTGGTTAACAAAGCGCCCGGTAAAAAGATTACTTAGCAGCTTCATAGTTGACAATATGTCTGAAGCATCAAAAAAATTGAAGATAAATAATTCTCGAAAATGGGTTAAGCGCTTTATTTATATCCTCGTAATTGTGACTCTTTTTGCATGGTCCTATTCACCTATAAAAAAAAGAATGGTTCAAAGACGTCAAATTGAAAGGCTAAGCAATCAGCTGGCATCCGAAAAGATAGAAAATAAAAAGTTAAAGATGGAGTTAGAGCTTTTAAGAAGCGACAACGAATACATCGAGAACATAGCAAGAGAAAAGTTAGGCATGATAAAAGCTGGCGAGGATGGTTATGTCGTCATTGAAGAAGATGAAGAAAAAGGCGTCGAAGATGAAGGAGAGGATGCTAGTGAAACCGAATCTGATGGTGAAGGCTGGTGGCAAAGGATTCTTTCAATTTTTAGACGCAGATAATAGTACAGGTAAGCGAGGCCATTTTGAGTAAAGAAGTACGAATAGAGACCAAAGAATTTAATTTCTACTACGGAAGCCAAAAAGCTCTTGAGAATATAAACATCAAGGTTAAAAAGGGATCGGTAGTCGCTCTGATCGGACCCTCGGGATGTGGTAAATCTACATTCCTAAGAAG
>JAUVQW010000058.1 GCA_030597945.1 Actinomycetes bacterium | reverse complement strand
CGGAAAACAGATTAAATCTTTCGAGAAGGAAAAGATAAGGGGTGCCATCCGGACAGATTTCATATTATCGGCTGAGATCATTATTATTACTCTTGGAACTGTGGCTGCGGCATCAGTTGGAAGTCAAGTTATTGTTCTGATAGGGATATCTTTATTGATGACTGTGGGCGTATATGGAGTAGTGGCCGGTATCGTCAAATTGGATGATGGTGGTCTATATCTCAGCCAAAAGAATGGGAAGAATATACTAAATAAGGCCTGGCGCGGTCTTGGTCGATTTGTGCTAATAGCTGCCCCTAAAATGATGAAAGGTCTGTCAGTTGTCGGTATGATAGCAATGTTTTTAGTCGGCGGAAGTATTTTGACCCACGGAATACCCGGCGCTCACAAAGTGATAGAAGAAATTGTTCATAGTACGATCTCGGTTACCGGCATCGGCCGGCCAATAGGAGTAGTTCTACCAATGGTGATGGAAGGAATTACAGGTTTTTTAGCGGGCGCCATCGTGCTTGTCCTCGTTGCTACCGTAAACCGGCATGGTAAGTAATATGTGTAAAAAAACTACTACTTAGTCATTTTCCGATATTGTTTTTTAATCGAAATTATTTACAACCGTGCTGCATAAAGAAGACGCCTAGGGTATACCCGCAGTAAGAACATTTTTTTAAATTGACTTTTAAAAATGTAGATAGTATGGTAAATAGGTATATAAGTAAGTACGATTTGTTTAAGTAGGAGGTTAGGAATTGGCACGAGGAACAGTAAAGTGGTTTAACGCTTCAAAAGGTTACGGTTTTATTGAGCAAGAGTCTGGTGAAGATATCTTTGTTCATTACTCCGCTATCGAGCAAGAAGGCTTTAAAACACTGAATGAAGGAGATCAGATCGAATTTGATATCTCAGAAGGTGAAAATGGCAAGAGCCAAGCGGTTAATGTCAAATTAGGCTAGTTTTTTTTTGAGTATCGAAAAGCCCGCTTGTAACTAGCGGGCTTTTTTTATTACCAATATTATCCTTTGAGTAGCTTTCAGTTAATCGATCGATTTTTTGCGTCCAAGAGCTTATATTGCTACTAGCGGTTTTTTTACTCCTTCGTTAGAATAGCTAATCAAAAGGTAGATTCCTTAAGGAGGGCTTTCTTGCAGATATACCTTGATGGCGAATATGTAGATAAAAGCGACGCTAAGATATCTGTATTCGATCATGGTCTTCTGTATGGAGATGGAGTCTTTGAAGGAATCCGCATCTATAATGACCGCGTTTTTAAACTAGCCGAACACTTAAAACGTTTATACGACGGAGCCAAAGTCCTTATGATGGATGTACCGATTGAGAAAGACGAGCTTCGTGAAGCGGTCTTAGAGACAGTTAGAAGAAATAAATTGAGCGATGGTTATATCCGTCTCGTTGTCACCAGAGGAGTTGGAGACCTAGGGCTAAATCCGATCAAATGTCCCAAATCGTCCATTTTCATAGTAGCTGATACGATAAAGATATATCCAGATGAGATCTATAAAAAAGGGATGAAGGTAATTACGGTTTCGACCAGGAGAAACCATATTGAAGCCTTAAATCCCAGGATAAAATCGTTGAACTATTTAAATAACATCATGGCTACTCTGGAAGTAAATCGGACCGATGCCCAAGAAGGCCTTATGTTAAATACCGATGGTTACGTTACCGAGTGCATCGTCGATAATCTATTTATTGTTGAAGAGGGGATCATTGTAACACCGCCGACAAGTTCGGGAGCGCTAAAGGGAGTTACCAGAGATACGGTTATAGACTTAGCACGCGAGGCCGGTTATGGGGTTGAAGAGAAGAAGCTTACTCTACACGAAGTCTATATCTGTGATGAGAGTTTTCTTACCGGAACGGCTGCTGAGATCGCTCCGGTAACCACGGTAGATGAGAGAATGATAAGCGATGGTAATCCCGGGCCAATCACCGTCGATCTTATGAAGAGATTCAAAAAGTATGCAAACGACAGCGGAGTGGAAGTTTGGGGATAAGGGATGCGAAAAAGGAGTACAATCGAAGTTACAGAGCATGCTCTGCTGAAGCTGAATAACAAATATATTATTGTGTTTAGGGATCTAGGAGGAGTGTGTTGAGAATGGAAAGAAAATTATTTAAAAGCTCAAAGGCATTCTTTTCCAGCGTCCCAAGCTCTAAGCTTCATCCTGTACGATCATCTCTAATTGTTAAGGAAAAGTCATGGTAAAACTATACGATACGACTCTTCGTGACGGCGCCCAGAGGGAAGGGATGTCGCTGACCTTAGAAGATAAGTTAAAGATCGCCTATAAGCTAGATGAGTTTGGTATTCATTATATCGAGGGCGGTTTCCCCGGTTCCAATCCAAAAGATAAGGCATTTTTTGATGAAGTAAAAAAATCGGATATCACCGCAAAGGTCGTTTCCTTTGGCAATAATCGAATAAAAGTATTAAAAGCCGCCGATGACGCGGGTCTTCGTTCTCTTGTCGACATTGATACGGAAGTCGTCTGTATTGTCGGTAAATGTTGGGACCTTCATGTGAGAGAGGCGATAAAAGCGACCCTTGATGAAAATATTCGGATGATCTCTGATTCGGTTGAATTTCTAAAAAAGGAAGGGAAAGAAGTCGTTTTCGACGCCGAGCATTTTTTCGACGCGTTTGATGCCAACGAAAGTTACGCTATAGATACATTGTTAGCCGCGCAGTCAGCGGGAGCCGATTGGATAGCTCTTTGTGACACTAATGGCGGAAAACTGCCCTACGAGGTAGAAGATATCGTTTTAAAAGTAGCGAAAAAAATAGAGACTCCTCTTGGGATCCACACTCATAATGACACCGAATGCGCCGTTGCTAATACGCTTATGGCCGTAAAGGCCGGAGTTAAACAAATCCAGGGGACAATAAACGGATATGGTGAGCGATGCGGAAATGCGAATCTTATCTCTATTATCGCCGATCTCAAATTGAAGATGGGAATCGATTGCATTTCCGATGAAAGACTAAAATATTTGAGTGAAGTTGCCCATTATGTTGCGGAGATCGCTAACCTCACACCGGATAACCATCAATCCTACGTCGGTCAAAGTGCTTTTGCCCACAAAGGGGGATTACACGCGGATGGGGTATCGAAGATGTCCGCCACGTATGAGCATATCGATCCAGCGCTTGTTGGTAATGTCCAGAGGGTCCTCGTATCAGAGCTTGCTGGAAAAGGTACAGTGATAATGAAGGCGAAAGAGTTAGGAATTGATCTAAGCGATTCCCCCGATCTTGTTAAGAAGATCCTGGACAATATAAAAGAGTTGGAACACGTGGGATACCATTTTGAGGCTGCCGAGGGATCGTTTGAGATCTTGCTTCAAAAAGAATTGGAAACATATAAGGAGTTATTCAAATTAGAGAGCTTTAGAGTAATCATGGAGAAAAGGGAAGACGGTAATATAACTACGGAAGCTACTATTAAGATCCTGGTAAAAGATCAGAGGATCATTGCTACTGCCGAGGGAAATGGCCCGGTAAATGCTTTAGACTCCGCCCTCAGGAAATCTATTGGTAAGTTGTATCCGGCTCTGGATAGCATTGAATTGACGGACTTTAAAGTTCGTGTCCTGAATGAAAAGAAGGGAACTGAAGCGGTAGTAAGGGTTTTGGTAGAGACGAGCGATGGTGAAAAAAGCTGGGGGACCGTAGGTCTTTCCGAGAATATAATTGAAGCTAGCTGGCAAGCGCTGGTAGATAGTATTGAGTATGGTCTAGCTCACAAGAAAGACGAAGCTTAAGCTGCCATGAAGATAGTACGTTTTGTCTATCGGGGTGAGCCGAGATACGGCCTTTTAAATAGCGATCAAATCGAAGTGATACACAATCTCCCTTTCGATGAAGTAGACGTTACTGGAGTCTCTGTGGCTCTGTCGAAAGTCGAACTACTAAGCCCAGTCGATCCATCGAAGATAATCGCTATAGGTCTTAATTACCGAGATCATGCAAAAGAGCTTGATCTGGAGATGCCGACCGAGCCATGTTTGTTTCTGAAGCCGACCTCATCGCTCATTGGCTCCGGAAATGCGATCGTTTATCCAGAGGCAACTGGCCAAGTCGACTTCGAGGCTGAGCTGGTGATCGTCATAAGAAAAGCGGCCAGATGTATTAAGAGCGAGGATGCCGCCGACTATATATTTGGTTATACCTGCGGAAATGATGTGACTGCTCGTGATATCCAAAAAAAAGATGAACAATGGACAAGAGCCAAGGGTTTCGATACGTTTTGTCCGGTAGGCCCACATATCGAGACAGAACTCGATACGAGCAATATTTATGTAAGATCAAGATTAAATGGGGAGATTCGCCAGGATGGTAGCACAAAAGAGATGGTGTTTGACGTATTTGATCTAGTCAGTTACATAAGTGAAGTGATGACATTGTATCCCGGAGATATTATTTTCACAGGCACTCCATTTGGTGTAGGCTCCATGTCACCGGGTGACACTATCGAGGTCGAGATCGAAGGTGTCGGCAGTCTGATAAATAAGATCGAGCAGTAATTTAATAGACGGCTCTAAATCACCGGCTAAATAAATTTAAGTATGCGCTGGTTAAAGAAACCCTTCGTTTGCAAGCTGGCATTAAAAGAAGAAATAGAGTATAAATAATGTTGCATTGCACAGAGGGGGAAATTCGGTTGATAAAAATTCTCTTAGTTGACGACCACGAGATATTGAGAAAAGGTCTGACAAGCGTCTTTGAGCAGGTCGATGATTTTGAGGTCATAGGTGAAGCAAATGGTGGTAAAGAAGCTCTCTCATTTATTGAATCGACTAAGCCCGATATCATCATAATGGATGTCATGATGCCTAATGAAAATGGTGTCGATGTGGCTGAGAGGATAAAGGAAAATTATCCTGAGATAAAAGTGATGATGTTGTCCGCTTTTTATGACTTTAAAACGGTCGAAAAAGCTATCCGGGTAGATGCAGATGGCTATATGTTAAAAGATTCCCTGTCAGATGATTTGATAAAAGTGGTCCGTATCATAATCGGCGGAGATAAATTCATTCATCCGGTTGCTGCTAAGAGGATGATGAACAAATTAGGCGGATTTTCGGATGATGAACCAAAAAAGGAACACAATCTTACTCCAAGAGAGTTAAAAGTTCTTAAGCTCATTTGCGACGGAAACACAAATCATGAGATAGCCTCTAAATTATATTTAGGCGATGAGACCGTTAAGACTCACGTTAAGAATATCTATTTGAAGATTGGAGTAAGCAATAGGATAGAAGCAGTTCTCTTCGCTGTTAAGAACAATATTATTTCTCTAAGCAATGGGACAATAATTGAGGATTTTTAAGAGATGCGACGGTCCCTGTTTAACTAATGATTTTACAAATCCAAATATAAATTCCCTTTAGCGAAGGGCTTTAAAAAGCGCTAGTAAAAAAATCCCCCGAAATTGTTTAAAAATCCCCCGATTGAGGGATATTAGTCAAGGCTTGTAATTGTTATTTATGTAATAGGTGCCATAGGGGGATTTAATGTTGGCGCCTTTTCATCTCCTTTCCGGCGGGGGAAGATCTTAGGATCTTCCCCTTGTCAATTTAAACTGTAGACTACTCAATTGTTTTTTCGGTTTTTCTATTCGTGTGCTATTAAGATAAGCGATGTATTTTTTTGAAAAAAACGAAATTTAAAAGAATATAAATATTGTGATCAGAAATATATTCTTAAATTCTTTGTAGCCCTTAACATAATTAAAGAAAATAGGGGTGATATAAAAGTGAACTTTGAGAGCCGCGAAATTAGTAACAAATGTTACAGTTAACAGCATAACCAGTATTAATAAATAATTTACTATTGAAAATGTCGGGAATTTATTGTATTATATCGGCAAGCCCATAAGACACTTGGGACTGGTACATAAGTTTTAAGGCCTTATAAGAATGGCTGGCTTTTTTAAACTCTTTAAAAGGAGGCGAAGCCAATGAAATGCTACCGGTGTGAAGTATGTGGCAAACTGATCGATGATGATGCCAGCGGATCAAAACTTTGTGTTCCCGTGATCGTCGGTACTAGTGGCGGAAGTTCATCGCATTGCTGGTGTGTATGCGACGAATGTCGAGATGATTTTCTCGAACGTTCTGCCAAAGTCCTGCAGGAAACCGATATAAAATCACTTCATTAACAGCTTTTTCTGCCCAGAAACTAATTCCTTATTTGGTTTATTAGCCTTAGTAAGGTAGAATCGCTCTGGAACAAACGGACTTTTTCTGATGATAAAAAAATTAATTCTTATCATAATAATTGGTTTACTTGCGATCTCTCTCTATTCCTTCGGCTCCAAAAAGGGCGGCGATGGAAGCGAGGCTGAGAAGGCTTCCTCCAAATCGACTTCCGTAACCGAAAAAGATAAGTTGGTAGAAGAGGAAGAGAAGGAAAAATTGAAAGATTTCGTTATGCCAACTATAGATATCGTCGCGCAGATCGGTGATTCCGCAAAAAGCGTTCTACGTAAAGAGACCGATCCCGACATTGCTATCTCGATCTATGCAAGCGCCGGTAACTTTTTAACGAAGAAGAGACTGGAACTAAACGATCTTAAAACCCCCACAGATGATATGGTCATCGCCAAAGATAGAGTGCTTGCAATTGTTGATGATTGTATTAGCGAGTTAGATGTTTTGACAGATATTACTAAATCCGGGGACATGGCAATGATGGAAGGATCCGTCGCTATCTATATAGATAAGATAGAAGAGCTTAGATCTATTGCCGGTATCACTGATCCCAAAGAAGAAAACACCGACTGATCCCGATCT
>JAUVQW010000146.1 GCA_030597945.1 Actinomycetes bacterium | reverse complement strand
GATACGCTTTCTTTATTTCCTCATCAGATGCGCCTTTCGAGACGCCTAGCGCTTCGTATAAATCAGTTGTCAATACAATCATCCTCGCAAATGAACATTTTCTAAAAAATTACTTAGCCTGTCGGCTATATACTGTACCGCTGAAATCGATCGTTGATAATCCATTCTCGTCGGACCGATTATACCCAGAGCTCCAAGAGGTTCACCCTCGACTTTATAACTAGTTGCTATCAAGCTACAGCCATCCATCTCTTGTGTGCTGTTCTCTTTACCTATCCTTACAACAGGCTGATACTCGTTTGCCGCTTCTGTCAGTATCTCCAGCACTTCAAAATTCTTTTCAATTGTCGATACCAGTTTTTGCACCCGATTAAGGCTTTCGAACTCCGGTTGCGATAAAAGCTCCAACGTCCCATCATGGTAAACTCTCTCGAGGTCATGATCTACCATTAACTCGAATAAGCTTTTTACGATATGTAACAGATTTTCCCTGTCCTTTTCGTCTTGAACCTCCAAAAAAGCTACATCTTTGATCTCGCTGGTCTTAAGAGAAACTAGTTTCTCATTCAAGATGCTCTGATATCTGCTGATATTCGCATAATCATTATCGACAACAAGATCAATAACTTTCTTAGCCACCATCCCGGATTTTGTAATCGCCACAAGCATCACCGAGCGTTTATGCAGCAATATCAAGTCCAGATGTTTTAACTTGTCAAATGTAAGCGCAGGCGAGAACACCAGGGAGACATAGTTAGTTAGCTTAGTTAAGATCGATGATGTCTCCTTGACCAGCTCCTCGATCTCATAATCGATACTGGAAAAAAAATGACTGATCGTTAGGCGCTCTTCAGCGGGAAGAGGCTCATTTTCTGCGATCGAATCGACAAAAAAGCGATATCCAAGATCACTGGGTATGCGTCCTGCTGAAGTGTGCGGTTGCTTCAGATAACCCAGATCCTCAAGCCTTGCTAATTCGTTACGGACCGTAGCCGGGCTGATCTTTAGGTCATATTTTTCAACTAAGGTTTTAGACCCAACTGGCTCAGCTGTCACAACATAATCTTTTATGACAGCGGTCAATATCTTTTTTTTTCTATTATCTAATTCAATTTTCATAATATTACCTTGGAGGTCTATATTCTACTTGCTAAAGACAACAAAAATCAAACCATAGACATCATGTCAGACAAAGGCCAACATCGCCTGATTAGCAAAAATTTCACCTTTTTTCGTAAGTTTTAGATTATTTCCAATTTCTATAAGGCCATCATCTATCAAGCTCTTTATCTCGCTCTCATACATCTTCAATATATTTACCTCAAACCTCTCTTCAATTCTATCGATATCGGCGCCCCTCATCATCCTTAGACCCAAAAAGATCGACTCAGCTACTCGCGACTCTATAGTTAACCTCTCTTCACCTGCCACCGGTTTTGACCCTAAGCCTAACCGTTCAACATAGTCGACAGGATCATCTACATTCCACCAGCGTCTACCCTGCCGATGGCTATGGGCGCCAGCGCCAAAACCTAAATAATCCGAGCATGACCAGTAGTTAAGATTATGACTGCAATCATAGCCGTCAATCGCGTAATTTGATATCTCGTAATGCCGATATCCCCCTCTTGGGCGATATTTTAATAATTTGCTTGCCGTTGCCTCCATCATTTCCGCTTGATTATCTTCATCGATGTCATTTATCCTGCCATCATCAACCATTTTTTTAAGCGGGGTACCCTCGTCTATGGATAATGGATAGAGCGATAGGTGTTCTGGCCCAATATCTATCACTTGTTCTAGCTCTTCTTCCCAATCCTTAAGCGACTGGCCGGGAATTCCATATATCATATCAATATTAATATTTTCGTAACCGGCCTCCCTAGCTAAAAGATATGACTGAACAGCTTTGTTAGAATCATGGATCCTGCCAAGGAGCGATAGATTCCTATCACTTAATGACTGAAATCCTAGGCTAATCCTGTTAACGCCGCTTTCTCTTAATTTTAAAAGATCTCCAGGATTGATAGATTCGGGGTTGGCCTCTATCGATATCTCCGCTTCTTTGGCCCCGTCAAATGTTTTTTTTACAGTCTTTAATACTAATTGAATTTTTTCAGCCCCTATTAAAAGAGGGGTTCCGCCACCGATGTAGATCGTTTCAACGATGTCGAATATATTTTCACTCTTAACGATCTCGTCTTGCAGGGCGTCTGCGTAGGATGCTTTTAAGTGATCAATGCCGTCATAAGAATTAAAGTCACAATATAGACATTTACTTTCACAAAACGGGATATGTATATAAATCAATCTTCTACCTTAAGAACGGTCAGAAAAGCTTCCTGCGGTATGGTTACTTTGCCGACTTGCTTCATCCGCTTTTTTCCTTCCTTCTGCCTCTCAAGCAACTTTCTTTTTCTCGATATATCGCCACCATAGCACTTAGACGTCACATCTTTTCTTTTCGCCTTAACTGTCTCGCGGGCAATGATCCTGCCTCCGATCGCCGCTTGAATTGCGACTTCAAACATCTGTCTAGGTATGATCTCTCTCAACTTCTCTGTAAGATATTTTCCTCTTTCATAAGCTTTTTCCCTTGGCGTTATTGATGAGAAGGCATCCATGGATTCACCGGCTAGCAATATCTCCAACTTTACCAGCTGCGTCTTTTGGTAGCCGCTATGATCGTAATCTAGTGACGCGTACCCTTTTGTCCGAGACTTAAGTTGGTCGTAGAAATCCAAGACAATTTCGCTAAGGGGTAGTTCATAACTTATCTGGACGCGGCTTTCGCTTAAATACTGGACACCTCCAAGAATTCCTCTCCGACTCTGGCAGAGGTCCATTATCGCGCCGACGTAATCGGGCGGACTAAGTATTTTGGCCTTGATGAACGGTTCCTCGATTACCGAGTATGAATTTGGCTCAGGAAACTCCGAAGGATTATTGATGGTCTTTATCGACCCGTCATTAGACGTGACCTTGTAAGCAACGCTTGGAGCAGTAGCAAGTAGTTCGACGTTATACTCTCGTTGCAATCGTTCTTTTACGATCTCCAGGTGCAGCAGACCGAGAAATCCGCAACGAAAACCGAAACCTAAGGCGTTAGATGTCTCCGGCTCAAAACTAAGAGAAGGATCATTTAGGTTTAATTTCTCTAGCGCATCCCTAAGATCAGAATACTTCCCGCCATCTAGTGGATAAAGGCCGCAAAAGACCATCGTCTAGGCATCTTTATAACCGGCGAGTGCTTT
>JAUVQW010000026.1 GCA_030597945.1 Actinomycetes bacterium | reverse complement strand
GGCCTATAGGAAAATTTTTATTTAAATTATTTTTCATAAGATCTCTCTTTTTAATCAGTCTTCAGATAGAAATACTAGCCTAAACTTTCCGATTTGAAGTTCGTCTTTATCTTCCAATATCTTTTTATCTATCTGTTTTTTGTTGACATAGGTACCATTTAAACTTCCGACATCGTCCATAGTAGAACCATCGCCTCCGGTCACTATCGTCGCATGCTTTCTAGATACTGTTATATCATCTAAGAAAATGTCGCTTTTTGGATCTCTTCCGATGGATATCTCACCTTCACCTAAAGGATATGACGAACCTAGATTTCGGCCTCTGATAATGACCAATACCGGTCCCTCTGCAGTCAGTTCGCTAATATCAATGGATTTTTCTTCTTCGAGCTGCTCGCCGAGTTTAAATGTGATCGTCTCATCTAAGCTCACCGTGTTTTGAATTTCAGTCCCGCACTCAGAACAAGTCGTATCTCCCGGCCTGATCTCAGCTTGGCAATTATCACATTTCATGATCACTCATCAGTAAATTTGAAATCCTTATCTTTGAATGCCGCGCTTATCTCTTCTTCGACAGCCCTGATAACCTCTTCATTTTCCAGGATATGATCCATTTTCTCTTCATCTATACGATTCTTGATATACGAATCATTTACAACGGACGACAAGCTCCGGCCATTATGTAATTCACGAATAATGTAATTGACAGCCCTTTCTTCGATCAAGTCGCTGCCCATATTTTCCATTAGTTTTCTAATAGCAACATGTAAAGCGGAATCACTCACATTTACCTCCTTGGAAATCGGTTGGTCATTAACTGGAATGGAACAAGATAAATGTAAACCTTACCTTTATAGTTTACTTCGGTCTAATAAAAAAAGCAATCAAGAATATTTATTAACGATCAGACGTCAATCTTGGGGGTTTCTTTTGCTAAGATCTCTGATAATTTTTCAATATCCTTAGCGGATATTAGGCTTTTGCCCTGCACTCTCTTCTCTTTAAGTCTTGCGGTAAGCTCGGCTCTTAAGATATCGATTTTCGCATGAAGAAGGCGCCTTTTATATGAGTACTCTTTCTCTTCCGTATAAAGTCTATCTAATATCTCGCGAATCTCACTATCGTCTTTTTCCGACAGCTCTGTCAGTACTAATTCGTCATCTGACAATTTACACACCTCTTCTCTAATTACTAAGCTAATATAATTAATTTAACATACTTTAATAAAAAATACATTTTAATGCGACCATAATTTATTATATTTTATTCTTTTTTGCTCAGATCGCTTGCCTTAATCTAGACCGAATAATCGCAGTACCCATTGAAAGATAGATGAAAAGAAATTCTCATCGGTAACCGCTATCTTTTCCTTCACTTGGTCTTTCGAAACCAATTTCGATCTAGCTAACTCGATGCCATCCATTTCCACTACCAACTCGCCTAAAATATCTCCTTTATTAATGGGCAGTTGAATGTCGGTAGTAATGTCAGTCATATAATTTATCGACCCCGTTGAATCTTTTATAAGAAGCGAGATGTCTTTATCTGCGACTAATTCTAACTTTTTTTTATGACCCTCAACCTCTACCTGCTCATATGATTTATCTTTTACTATTAATTGTCTATAAGAATAGTTATTAAAACCGTAATCAAACAATTTTTTTGACTCCTCAAATGTCTGCTCTCTGGATTGGCTTCCAAGGACCACAGCTATTAGCGACATGCCACCTTTTTCAGCGGAAGCTACTAGACAATATCCCGCTTTAAGCGTATATCCGGTCTTGACTCCCGTTGCCTTAGAATAAACTTGAAGAAGCTCATTGGAGTTCTTGATCTTCTTTAATGGACTGTCCTTGATCTTAAAATCGTGATCTTTGCTTGCGACAATACGCCTAAAAATAGGGTGCCTCATAGCTTGTTTCGTTATTAGCGATAGATCCCTAGCCGTTGAATACTGAGAAGCCTGTGATGGAAGGCCATGGGGATTTGCGAATAAGCTGTTAACCGCTCCCATTTGGGCAGCTTTTAGATTCATCATCCCAATAAACGAGCTCTCGGTTCCCCCTATCTTTTCAGCAAAAGCGGTCGCTACGTCGTTTGCCGAGAGAAGCATAAGCGAATACAGCATCTCTTCAGCCGGCCTGCTCTCTCCGTTGTTGTATTTTATTTTATCCCCGCTTAGCATGGAAGCTTTGTTACTGATCGAGACAGGCTCGCTTATGCCCAATTTTTCTAAAACCAAAAGTGCGGTCATTATCTTCGTAGTGCTCGCTACCTGTCTTCTTTCATCAGCATTTTTTTCGAAAAGTACTTCTCCACTTCTTGCATCGATTAAGATCAATGAGGCAGAACCTTCTATCGGTTCATCTCCTGATTCTGCTAAAACAGCAGGTGATGATATGAGTGAAAGACATATAAATAGCGTGATTAATCTGATAAGCATAATCTCTTCCTTATAATACAATAAATCATTTAATCTTTTTTAAGAAGCAAGCCTTAAATTAATACCCGTGCCTGCATAAACCAAACAATCATAACTTCAAATTAACTTATAAAATCATTTAACTTTTTCTAAATTTATTCCGATTATGATTCTAGCGGGAAAAGCATTTGGAGGAAAATGAATTACAGAAAATTTGAAGCGTTATTTATCGGTCTCGGTCTCTCCGTGATCCTTGCTACAATCTTAACATCATACTTAAACCAATCCGATTATGTAGAGATCATCGGCCAAGCTATGTTTGGACCGGTACTATTCTTTGCTTTGCATTATGGAAGAAAAGCCGGATTCCTCGCCGCCCTGGTATCGGCTCTTCTTTTTATAGTAGCCAAGTTTTATGTCCAAGATGAAACTATGTCCACTTTTATTCCAGAGATCATTCTGGCAAGAGCGGCCGTTTTTGGACTTGTTGGTATTGTCGGTGGCGAACTCGCCCACCGCATGAAATATTTAATACTTAAATTTGGTAACGAGGAATTATTAGATGGACAGACAAACGTATTCAACAAATCTTACTCTATTCAGATACTTCAAAAAAATATTGAGAATCATAGGCGTTACGGTCGAGAGTTTTCTATAGCCTTGATAGATATCGGTAACAAACACAAAATTTTTATTGATGATATCGCCAGGAAGAAAGTCATGGAAAACCTCGCTTTTTCCCTAAAAGAAAATGTCAGACTTGTAGATGATGTAGGTCGCTGGGATAACGACCGTTTCTGCATCGTTTTTCCGGAAACAAAAACACAGGAAGCCACAGTCGCTATAGCCCGGATAGATAAACTGCTTAAGGCTAAACTAGATGCAATTGTTAAAAAGGTTGAAGTAGCTTTGGAGCTAAAGACCGACCTTCTCACTTTTCCCGCTGAAAAAGAGCGCATACTTGGTATGGCCGGTTTAGAAGCTAGCGATACAGTATCTGAAAATTACGGTCTAGGTCTTGGCGAGAAAGCGGTACAAGGCAAATAAGAATAATTTTATTGGTCGTCAGAGACTAATATCCCTTCTTCGACAGCGGGGATGTACAGGGATTCATTCTTTTGAATATTCACGTTGACCCCATCAAAAGCACTAAGTTTATCCTTTATTCCTCTCGGCAAAACTACTGATTGGTATAGAACATCTGTCTTCCCTATGGACTTCACCATATATGGAAGCTCCAACTTTTGATCATCAATATAGACTCTTCCGTTTTTTCTCGAAAAACTTGAATCAACTACCACTCTCACATCGTTTACAGAGATCGCTTGAGCTCCAGATGATCTTAGTTCTTCAATTAATTGTCTTATATCAAAACCTGTAAGAAAACCTTTTTTGTCGGTTATCTCCAAATCCAAGCCAGGGCCGGTTACGGCAACGTAACCAAGCAGCGTCCTCATGTTGGAAAGACTTTCTTTAGCGTCGCCTACCAAGGTGGCATTCCCTTCTGAAGATGCCTCATAACCAACTAGCTGGACTTTGAGTTCTGTTGATTCTGATCTAAGCGCCTGTAGCTCTACAGATTGTTGAGATATTATCTCCGTTAGATCGCTCTCCGGCTGATCCGAAAGTCTTAGGCTAGATTCTCCTTGAACTTTAAGTTGAGTTACCAAGCCAAAGCCAAGGATAAAGGTAATAATGCCAACAAGTATCTGCCTTCTATTAAATGCTGATCTAATATAATTTGAAATCTTTTCCACGGTATATCTTGCACCTCAAAAGCTCAACTAAAAAGCTCTATTGTTCCTTGATTATTTCAATTTAATATTTACAATTTCCTGTCTTCTTTTTTCAATTGGTGATCAAATTCTCTTTATTCCCAATGCCTTGCCTGAAAGATATGTCGCCTGATGATAGCAAGGTTTTGAAATAACCGGACGCCGAAAGCGACAACAGCCGCAAGATATAATTCGACCCCTAGATTATCACCAAGATAGACGATGAATACAGCCATTAAAGTATTGCTTACAAAACCTCCGATAAAAAGGCGGTCATTGAATTTTTTCTCAATACTGGCTCGCAGGCCACCAAACGCACTATCAAGCGCGGCTAAAAGCGCTATTCCCAAATACCGCCCCATCAGCGGAGAGATAGGCACTTTTACCATAACTCCTATTATGATGCCGATTAAAAGGCCAAAAATCGGGATCACTCTGCCACCACCGTTACATTGTCAAACCTTAGACTTCCTTCGTAAGCGGGCATATCGAGCTCTTCTATCTTGCTGACGTTTATCGGCATGTCGTAAGCTTTGGCGTACACTTGAATAAGTTGTTTTGAATCCGGGTCGTCGTCTAGTATCTCGATTAGAGCATCCGGCTCGCCGATAGCTTCAATAACATAAGGGCTGCCAAGCGGCTCAGAATTGCACATCACTGTAGAGCCGGCACAACGTATTGCCGTGGTAGACACAAACCTCTGCCCATTAAGGGAGACGGCCTCGGCTCCAGCTCGCCATAGTGCGTTAATGATTATCTGAAGATCATAATCATGGACTATATAATTATTGGGATCCTTATTAGAAGGAACATCTTCAGCGTCACTGATAATGACTTCGATTCCCTCACCTTTTGTTTCAGTAAGGCCGGCTAATTCCTTTAGGGCGTCGATCTCTTTACCAAAAGATCCCATCTCACCTTCGGTGGCCACCGCTTTTTTTTGAAAACCGTCCACTTCGGCCCTCAATTTTTGCAGATCATATTCAATTTTTTCACGTTGCCTATCTTGGCTTTTTATGAACTCAATAAGTTTCTTCTTACGAGGCCCGGGAGTTACATCCCATTTTTTTTGTGCGTAAAAAGAAGTTGAGAGTAAAATCCCCAGAATAAGAAATATGGCCGCGAGCGACAAGTGCCACTGACCCAATTTAACGCCTGACAAACAATCCCCTTCTTAACCGGAATCACAATATCAAATGATGCCAGTAATTTTCAATTAAAGTATATAACAGTAGGGGTGAGATTGTTAAGAATTATTTGATCGTATTTTCACAATATTTCTCTAGAGCTGTAAACCTCTTGGGAGACTTTGATTCGATGTATGTCCTAACCAATGGCTCAGTTCCCGAAGGGCGAATAAGGATCCAGTCCCCGTCTTCTAAAATAAGTTTGATGCCGTCCAATGTTCGCACATCAGTAACACTAATTCCGGCGATCTCAGTTGGGGGATCGTTTTTAAATTTCTCTAATACTTTTACTTTTCGCTCTTCGCTGAGGCGAAGATCAAGCCTTATCCCGTATCTGTATCCGTATTTATCTTGCACTCTATCTAATATTTTCGATAAAGGCTCGTTTTTAAATTCAGCCAACATCTCAAGAACTAAAAGACAGGCTAAGATGCCGTCTTTTTCCGGGATATGTCCTTTTATGCTAAGGCCGCCGCTCTCCTCGCCGCCGATTACAACGTCACCGCTTAACATCTCTTCGCATATCCATTTAAAACCAACGGGCGTCTCAATAAAACCATCTCCCAGATCATCGGCGATATCATCAAGAAGATGGGTTGTAGCAACGGTGCGGGCTACTTTTCCCTTAATGCCTCTTTTTGATAATAGATAGTATGCCAAAAGGCTTATGACTTGGTTTGGCGATAGATAAACTCCAAGGCTATCAACAATGCCAAACCTGTCCCCATCTCCATCAAGGGCAAGCCCGACGTCGGCATTCCTTGCGATCACATCTGCCGTAAGATCACTTAGACCCATCTCGTTCGGGTCAGGATTATGACCCCCAAAGTTTGGGTCGAAGTAATCGTGAATTGAATAGACTTCCTTACAAACTTCATCAAGGCGTCCGCTTAAAAGTCCGGCTCCCGCACCGTACATCGGATCTACGACTACGCTTAAATCCTGGCGCTTGATAAGTTCAAAGTCGATTAGGCCATCGAGATGTTTCCAATAGGCATCTAGAACAGATATCTTTTTAGCACTAGCACCGCCGCCCTTGATCCGTTGCCCGTTTTCGGCTATCGAGTCCTCGATAGCTTTGGTTATTTCGGTATTGGCCGGACCACCGTAATCGGCAATAAATTTTATCCCTTGATATTCTGGCGGATTATGGCTGGCGGTAAACATGATCGCTCCGGAGGCGTCGGCCTCCTTGATAGCAAAAGCGGTCAGTGGTGTGGGCATAGGCCTGTCGAAAAATAGAGAGTCTATGTTCATCTTCGAAAGAATATCGGACGATATCTTAGTTAGCTCTTCGCCTAAAAAACGAGCGTCATGACCGATTACGAGCTTTTTATTCTTTCCGCTTTCATTAATATATTCGCCGATAGCCGTCGTTACGATTTGGACATTATCAAAAGTAAAATCGTCAGCAAGTATTCCCCGCCAGCCATCTGTTCCGAATTTAATCGCCTTTTTGGAACTTTTTTTACTCATATCACCTAGGAAAGGATGGACTTTATAAATTCGATCTCTTTACTTACAAAACTTTCTGCCTTATTTTTAGCAGGAGCTTCGGAGTAGACTTTAAAGAGCGGTTCGTCTTGGTCGGGAAGGACCAGGACCCAGGCATCATTATTGAAGATCTTGACTCCATCGATCAACTCCGCGTTCTTATTTTTTGACCGTTCGATCAATTTCCTCATTACCAGACCTTTCTGCTCCCATGGGCAGAATATATCTTGCCTTGTAAGCACTACATCCGGCATGTCATCAACGATCGCCGACAGCGGACGATCTTCTTTTGCAAGCAATTCTAAAAGCTTACAAAAGGTCATCAGGGAGTCTGTTGCCGGGAGAAACTTAGGAAATATATATCCGCCATCTTCTCCACCCACAAAGATTACATCCCTTCTATTAGCCGCCTCCATCATCGATTTTAGATTCATCTTTGTTCGCAGGACCGAACGACCGAATGCTCCGGCAATCTCCTCAGCTCTGCTGGAAATATTGATAGGGACAGATATTCTTCCCTTTTTCGTCCCATGTTTCGACATCAGCATGATCAGAAGGAGCAGCGCTTTATCGTTTGAGATAAGCCTGCCTTTGTCGTCGACCAGATACGAATTCTCAGCAGCGCTGTCCATCATGATGCCCAAGTCCGCCTTGAAGACCTTCACCGTCGAAGCAAGATCCTCCATGGCCATATCCAATTCCTCGCTTGATATTGTTAATCTTTCTTCATCGCTGAAGGCGTTTAAAGCAACAATATCGCAACCGAGTTGGGAGACAAAAGAAGCCATTACAAGAGATGCACTGCCATAGGTGTAATCGACGATAACCTTGAACTTTCTTTCCTTGATGACCTTGAGATCTGTCGCTTTTAAAAGTCCGTCGATATAATGTTCGCGGCTTCTAGCAGGAAAATCTATCCTGCCGATATCTTTATGGTAGACTCTTCTATACTCTCCCCTGTAAAAGTAACGTTCGATATTTCTCTGATCGCCCTCAGAAATATCGGTGCCATCCGAATCATAAAAGTTTATCTGCAATGACTTAGGATCAAAGGGTGAGACTCTTATATGGACCCCTCCCGCACTGCCGCTTATCTTCGTATTGAACCTATTGATCGTTGCATGCGCTGCGCGTAGATCTCTGCAATTGATGCCGGTGGAATTTAGCCCGGCTATCATTGATCTCTTTATCATACGAGCGGCACGGCTGACATCGCTGCTGAGCATTACTTCGCTCTCTTTCTTAAGTGACGATCCGTAAGCCATCGCCAGATGAAGAGCAATATCCGGCGTCAGGTCGACACCGACAAGACCGGAGACCCCCTCTTTGCCAAAAAGGCTTCTCATTCCCTTTGTCTCCCAGATGATGCTAGAATTTATAGTTGCACCAGCATCGACGCTCTTAAAAGGATATATTTTAACGTCATGATTGATGACCGAGTTTTCTCCAATCACACATTCATCACCTATCACTACGCCTTGCTCGACTCGAACACCGTGCTTGATGTCACAACTTTTTCCCACTACGCAACCGTGGAGGTTCGACTGAGAACCGACGTAGGTATTATCCCAGACTATCGCCCTATGTGTATGGCCCTCCGGCCCAATCATCACGTTATTTCCGATAACAGAAAGTTCCCTAATCTCGGAGCCTTCCTCGATTCTTACATTTTGACCGATAACTACCGGTCCGCTGATCTCAACAGATGGATGGATGTATGACCCGTCACCGATCCAGACGTCATCTCGCATCTTTATTCCGGGAGGCGATATTTTCGCCTCTCCCTGCATAACATCCTGATGTGCCTGGACATACTGCTCGTAGTTACCGATGTCACACCAATATCCCTTACTCACATAGCCGAATAACGGCTTTTCGTCACTTAATACTTTAGGAAAAACTTCCTTGCTGAAATCGACCATGGTATCGCCATCGATATAATCAAATATCTCCGGTTCAAGAACGTAGATGCCGGTATTGATCGTATCGCTGAAGACTTCACCCCAAGTCGGTTTTTCTAAGAATCTCTCTATCGCTCCCTCTTCGTCGGTAATGACGACTCCAAATTCAAGCGGGTTCTCGGTCCGTTTAAGAGCGATCGTCGCCATCGAATGTTTCTTATGATGAAAATCGATTATCTTGTGCAGATCAAAATCGGTTAGCGCGTCGCCGCTGATAACGATGAAAGTCTCATCTAAATAAGATTCGGCGTTTTTCACACTTCCCGCCGTTCCAAGAGGTGCCTGTTCGATCGCGTAGCTTAGATTTACGCCCAGATCAGAACCATCACCAAAATAGTTCTTGATCATCTGGGGCAGGAACTGGAGGGTGACGACTATATCAGTGATCCCCTGCTCTTTTAATAACCTGATCGTGTATTCCATTATAGGTTTATTAAAAACCGGAACCATCGGCTTTGGCTGGTTGCTAGTTAGCGGCCGCAACCGGCTGCCTTCGCCTCCGGCCATCACTACTGCTTTCAAAAGACTTTTTTCTCCTCCTAGATCAACTTAAATAGTCAGGTACGTGGATGAGAAAGGATACGTTTCATAAAACACGTCTTCCTTCTCTTACCAATTTTTTCCCTTGTTGCAGGTAGATAAAACCTGCTGACAGGTAGAGCGCGAAACCTATGTAAAAAAAGATCATCGCCGGACCAAATCTTAATATAATCAAAGAAAAACTGATCATAAGGATCGCCGTGGCTAGTTTTCCCACAAAGATCACCTCGATCTTCTTCCCTTCATTCTTTACAAGGTAGTAACCGATAAGAAGCGCTACATCCCTTCCCACCATAACTATCAACGCCCACAAGGGCGGCACATCAAAACGGATAAATATGGCCACAACAGTAAAGAAAATAAATATTCTATCCGTAAGCGGATCGATTACCTTTCCAAACTCACTGACAGTCCCCAGCTTTCTAGCCACATATCCGTCTATTAGATCGGTTATCGCCGCGATACCAAATACGGCCGCCGCTACCAGGTTATTTCCATAGACTATCAGATAAAAGACCAGCGGTATCATAGCAAGCCGTGAAAGAGTTACTGCGTTAGCCAATACCTTTTCCTTAATTGATCAAATTTCTCACGGTCGTAAGAAGTGCCCTAGTAAAATTCCTGTTCTTTTCAAAGCTTTTAGCAAGCGAGTCAACCAATTTGTCGATATCCTGTTCCGAAACTAAAAGTGGCGGAGCCAACCTAATAGTGTTTGGATTATTAAATGTAAATGCTGTAATTATATTATGACTGTTAAGTAGATCGCCTGCTATTAAAGAAGCTATTGTTGCGGACATTTCTTCTGTTTTCTTCTTTATCAGACGGCTTGTCGGTTTTTTGAATTCTATACCAGCAAGCAAACCACGTCCGCGCACAGACTCAATAATACCATAACTTTCAGCCAGTGTTTGTAGCTTGATCATAAGATACTGGCCTCTAACCTCAGATCTTTCTACAAGATTCTCATCTTCGATAATATTTATTGTCTCAATCGCCGCAACGCAGGCTAATGTGTTGCCTCCAAATGTAGAAGTATGAAGAAGTGCTTTTTTCATGCCGCCGTAAGCTTTATTCCATATCTTCCTGGTAGTTACAAACGCTCCGACAGGTACCATGCCGCCACTTAGCGATTTAGCGAGGGTGATAATATCTGGCGCTACTCCATACCAATCGCTTGCAAACATCTTTCCTGTCCTACCGAGACCCGTCTGAATTTCGTCTACTACCAAAAGAGTTCCGTAGCGCTTACATAATTCGTGTGCGGCTTTTAGATAATCGTCATCTGGAAGGATGATGCCCGCTTCTCCCTGGATAGGTTCTACAAAAAAAGCGGCGACATCTTCTTTTAAAAGCGCTTTCTCTAATGCCTTGATATCGTTGAAGGGAACAAACTCGCAACTGGGAAGAATCGGGTTAAACGGGCTTTGATACGACTGCTTTCCTGTAACCGAGAGAGCTCCCATGGTCTTACCATGAAAGCCTTTAAGAGTCGCAACCAGTTTTTTTCGCCCAGTCGATGCTCGGGCAAGCTTGACTGCGCCTTCGATTGCCTCAGCACCGCTATTACATAAAAAGCTGGTCGATAGGTCCCCTGGAGTTATCGCGGCAAGTTTCGCTTTTAAGGCACCATCGAATGGCGACAAAACAGCCTGGATCAATTTTGGCTCATCATGAAGGACTTTTTCAAATGCTCTTATTATACGCGGGTGATTATGACCTACAGCAAGAGAGCTGTAGCCACCTAAAAAATCCAAATACTCGGCTCCGGAATCATCCCAGACCCGAATCCCCTCCGCTTTAACGAAACGCCTGTTGAAATTAAGGGCTTTTAGCATGGTAACGATACTGGAATTACCATATTCCTTATGCCATGTTTCTACCTCTTTTTTTGAAGCGTTTAATATGTCATCAATAGTGATCTTTGAGTTATATTTGTCCATATATTAGGGGTTGCTTAATTAAATTATAGCAGAGTGCGAGCCAAATTAACCAAAATGGTCAAAGAGTCGGGGCG
>JAUVQW010000042.1 GCA_030597945.1 Actinomycetes bacterium | reverse complement strand
TCGTCTGCTCTAAACCTTCGTATTTTAATACCTTGTCCTTCATCTTATCCGTCTGCTCTTTTAACTCTCTGTTCTCGTTAAAAAGATGCTCGAAAGCATCGGCTACCTGATCCAAGAATACATCAACTTCCTCCTCGTTGTAGCCTCTTAAGGTCCGATGGAATTCCTTATGATGAATATCGAGCGGTGTTAGTTCCATATGTTTTCCTCCTCTTGTACCGTTATGCTACGCTGATTACTCCGTTTGCTTCTATTACTATATTATCTAATGCTTGTTATTATAAACCTAATTACAACTATTCTAAAATATTGCGTCGGCAACTTTCTTTGTTTACTTGAATTTTTTGTCTGCTTAGTCAATAAATCCTCATTTAAAGACCTGATTGTTGTAAAATATTCACGACAATATTGCCGATGATGCCAAGAACAAAAAAACCGATGATCGGCGAGAAATCTATTCCGCCTCCGCCTATCCTGGCCATCGGTAGCAGGCGCCTGAATATACCTAGATACGGCTCTGTTATGTCGTAGATGAATTTCTGGATCTGATCGAGTATCGGATTTCTAGGTAGAGGTATCCATGACAATATTATTCGGATGAGCAAAATAAATGTATAGATTTCAAAAATTCTCGCTACAAGCCTCGATATGAACAAGTAAGATCACCACTCTTTATTTTTTGGGTATTTCAAATTTACGATAAATTAAGCTCAGCAGCTCTCTTTAGAGCGGCTAATACTCCACGTGTAATAATATCACTAATATCTTCCTGTTCAAATAGGTCAAGCGCTGCCTCGGTCGTCCCGCCTTGTGAGGCGACCATCTCTATAAGCTCAGTTGGTCCCTTATCTTCAACGTCTAACATCCTGGAAGATCCTTCCATGGTAGAAAGGACGAGCTTGGTTGAGATGTCGCTGTCCAGTCCGATTTCAATTGCCGCCGCGATCAGGGATCTTACAAAGTAGAAAAAATAGGCTGGTCCGGAGCCGGAAATGGCCGTTACTTGGTCCATTAAAGACTCGTCTATCTCAATAGTCTCACCAACCGATGAAAAAATCGCCGTAACGCTCTCTTTTTCTTCTTTACTAAAATCACTAGAAAAATAGATTGCTGACAAACCTTTGCCTACAAGGGCCGGAGAGTTCGGCATGACTCTTGCCAGTCTGGTCTCACCTGCAAATAACCTCGACAACTTATCGGTGGTGACCCCGGCGGCAATAGAGATAAATATTTTGGAATTAAAGTCGTCCTTATTAAGTGAGGAGACCACTTTATCTATTTGCTGTGGTTTGACCGCTAAAAGAATAGTATTAGAAGATGCTACCGCTTCGTCATTATCCCTCGTAGTCTTTATTCTATAAGTTTCATTAAGATAGTTAAGTCGATCATCGTCGATATCGCTGGCGGTTATGGAGGTCGGGGAAATTAGATTAGAATCTGTAGCACCTTTAATCAGCGCCTCGGCCATCTTGCCGGCACCTATAAACGCTAGGCTTGAAGACAATTTCTTCAGACTTGCTCGAAAATAAGTCCCCTATCGCGGAGACGTCTTTTCTCTTCAGCACTTACCGTGACATTAGACGGCGTAAACAGAAATACTTTATCAGCCACTTTTTGCATCCCGCCATCTAGGGCATAAGTAAGCCCGCTTCCAAAATCTATCAGTCTTTTTGCAAGCTCGTTATCGCATTCCTGCAGATTGATGATGACCGGTACGGTCGATTTGAACTTATCGGCTATTCTTTGAGCGTCATTAAAATTTTTGGGGGTGACAATATGGACTCTTGCTTGCGGAGCACTTACGGGCCTTAACGCCGCGACCCTTTCGGACCTGGAGAGGTCAGGGGATCTATCAATCTTCCTTACTGCTGAAGAATTGTTTGTGTATAACCTGTCTTCGTTAATCTCCTCGTATTCTTCCTCCTCATAATGGTCTTCATCGGCTAAACCAAAATAAGCCAAGGTCTTTTGCCACATGTCCTTCATCAAGTCCTCCTTGTAGTGATAGTCTTCCCCATCAAAATTGCTGCTATCTCTATGCATATTTTCCATCAACATCAATAAAAAAGGCTCGCCCTATTCGAACTATATCCGCACCCTCCTCGATCGCTAGCTCAAAATCATCTGTCATACCCATTGAGAGGTGATCGAGCAAGACCCCATCGGCAGCAAGCGTCTCTCTTATGCTTCTTAGATGGGAAAACACGCTGCGGACTCTTTCTTCCATGGCGCCATACGGTGCCATGGTCATTAAGCCCTTGATTCTTAAGTTATCAAAGTCCTTAACCTGTTTAATAAAACCAAAAACTTGGTCCGGATGCAAGCCATACTTGCTTTTTTCTCCAGAAACATTGACTTCGACTAGGACATCTTGGATCTTACCGATCTCCTTTGCCCGTTTATTTATCTCTTCAGCCAGGGGAATACTTTCCAAGGAATGGATCAGATCGACAAACTCGATTAAATCTTTTACTTTATTTCTTTGCAGATGGCCGACGAAATGCCAGCGAATTTCTTCCTGTATAGCATTAAATTTATTAACTATCTCCTTGGCCCTGTTTTCACCAAGATCTCTTATTCCACCTTCGACGACCCGTGAGGCAGTTTCAATGTCTACACTTTTAGATACGGCCACAATAGTGACATCGTCACTATCTCGACCGGCTCTTTTGCAGGCCGCTTTCACCCGGTTTTTTATCAAAATGATATTTTTCTCGATCTGACTTTCCTGTATAATCTGTTTTCCACCCTTAGTCGCACACACCTGATCACATAAGGCATTAAGAGTAAGAACTTATAAGCTTTTGACTCGCGTTACGAACTTGCACCTTCACAACCGGTCAAATTTTAATATTTAATATTTACAATCGACAGTTTTATCGTCGTTACGAGAAGTCCTGTTCTTGGACGACGTCGTAATCTCAGACAATTCTCGAAGTGTTTTACTTCGAGTTATCATTCCCAATCTTCCATGACACCGGTTACCAGATATGTGACTCGCTCGCCGATATCGACTGCGTGGTCGGCGATCCTCTCAAGATATCTGCTGGCAAGTACCATATTACTTGCCCATTCAAAGGTGCCTTTCTCTGCCGCGGTACTCGCAAGCTCCTTGAAAAATTCCTTAAAAAGCTGATCGATGGGATCGTCCATCTCCGGTAACGTCCTTGCCAGACCGACATCGTTCTCATCGAATGCCTTTAGGCTGGTCCTTACGACTCCTTTGGTCTTCTCTCCCATTTCGGCCAGTAGAGTCAATAAGCCGGGCAGACTTTCATCACCCTGAGCCCTCCTGGTGGTCTTAGCCATATTTAGAGCAAGGTCTCCCATCCGTTCCAGATGAATACTGATAAAAAGTATGGAATGGATAAGCCGAAGATCTCCGGCGACAGGGCACTGCCTGGCGATAATATACATCGACTGCTCTTCGACCGCCAGATTGATCTCATCGATGGCATCGTCCCCTTTGATCACTTGAGACGCAAGATCGATGTCGCCATCAATTAGAGATCTCACGGAGCTGCTTATAGCCTCATCGACTAGCTCTCCCATCCGCAGGATCTCACTTCTTAAACCGTCAAGTTCTTCATGAAAAGTTTTTCGCATAGACTCACCTTGGATTATTTTAGCGTTTACTCGATATAAATGCTAGTCGGTTGCCTAGCTGCCAAGCATAGCGATTGATCCCTGGCGGCCGGTCACATCATGTTTTCTAAAGGAGAAAAAATGGTCACTTTCGCAGAAAGTACAGATCGATGAGTCATGGATGTTGTCGCTTTTTAATCCGGCACCTAAAAGCTGATATATGTTGATTATCGGCAGATCAAGCACCTTTTCATCTCCGATTATATTGGGAAACGATTCTTTAAAAGACGCGTGAAGTTCGTCGCCGACGCCATATGAACAAGCTCTTATGGACGGGCCTATAAAAACTAGAAGATCATTTCTTGAGACGGAAAATTCGCTTTCCATACGTTTCACGGTCTTTGGAGCGATCTCTTTGATCGTCCCACGCCATCCGGCATGTACCGTCGCCACCACCCTCTTAACCGGATCGACGATCACAATCGGTACACAGTCAGCCGTAAGAACGGCAATCGGGACATCTTCTTTTGAGGTTATAAGAGCATCCGTACCTTCAATCGCGCTTTTAGCCGAGGTAGAGCCGGAGCCGGCCAAGCCATCATCGACAGTCACTATTTTGTCGCCATGGACCTGCTCTCCAAGAGTCAATTTGGAGACTTCAAAACCGAGGGTTCTAGCAAGGATCTCGCGATTCTCTCTAACCCGTTTATCATCGTCGCCTTTATCGAATCCCAGATTGAGAGATGAATATCTACCAACACTGGCCCCTCCAAGACGAGCGGTGAACGCAACTAAGATGCCGGAACTTTCCTTAAGATCGTAAGAGAGAAGTAAGTCTAGACCGTCTGATCTAGTTCGCTTTAACACGAAATTGAACCTAGGGCTCCATAACGTCGATCATCTCGACATTTCCGATATTAATGATCAGACAATCGGTCTGCGCAAATTCACCATCATTATCGGAACGGATCCGATATTTAGTCTCGGTGATCGGAAGATATTTTGTCTTTCCGAGGTTTAATACATCAGATATTCGATCGAGATAACCGCCAAGCTTGATATGGACATTTCCCTCGATCTCAAAACTTGAAGTAAAGATCCTTACTGGGACCCTGTCTGTTTTAAATTCAACCACGACTACTCCTTCATCTAATGCTATTTTACTTTATTATAATCGGCATCTTGAATATTTCCATTAGAAGCTTGCTTTTTTTATTAGGTCTATTTATTACTAACCATAGGCCATACAAACAATATTTGAATTTATTTGGCTTACTTTGTAAAATATGAATAATCGATTGAGAAAATCCATCTTCAGGAAACAAGAGGTAATCTATGCCCATATATACCTATAGATGCACTAAATGCGGACACGAGTTCGACGTAACTCAAAAAGTAAACGACGAACACATTAAGAAGTGCGAGCTCTGCGGAAAAGAGGTAAAAAGAGTCTTTCATCCTGTAGGTATTATCTTTAAAGGCAGTGGTTTTTACTCGACTGATAATAAGAAAAAAGATCAAAAAAACGGCTCAGAGACGGAAAAGCCGGCGGAAAAAGAGAAAGAAAAACCGAAAGAAAAAAATAAGCCGGAGAAAACGGGAGCTGGAGATAAGAAAAGTAAAAAGGATTGACGCTTACAACTCTTCCGCTTCGTTAGCCGCCCCCCTTTTCATCAGATCATGGACATACTCCCTGGGGTCTTTTCCGTTGTATATGACTTCATAGACAGCCCGGCTGATCGGCATCTCAACGTTAAGTTTGTTTGCCATATTACAGATCCCTTTACAGGACCTTATTCCTTCGGCAACCATCTTCATCTCTTTGTGAATATTATCTACGTGGACACCCCTTGCCAGCATCTCCCCGACCGCTCTATTTCTACTGTGCTTGCTGGTACAGGTTGCGATAAGGTCACCGATTCCCGATAATCCGGAAAAAGTCCGTTGATCAGCTCCGGCGGCACTGCCGAGCCTGGCCATCTCCGCCAGGCCTCTGGTCATAAGCGAGGCTTTTGTATTGTCGCCATAGTCAAGTCCATCAGAAATGCCGACGGCGATGGCGATCACATTCTTTGTTACAGCTCCAAGTTCTACCCCGATAAGGTCATTATTTATGTAGACCCTAAAGTAAGATGTCATAAATATTTCTTGGAGTTTTGTTGATATGTTACTCTCTTTCGAACTTACCACCGTAGCGCTGGGAATATGTTCGCTTACTTCTTCCGCGTGATTGGGGCCGGAAAGGACTCCGATCCCTCCTGATCTACCGGGGATCAGTTCTTCGATCACCTGGCTCATCCTTTTTGTCGAATCTATCTCAAGGCCTTTTACAACACTTACTAGCAATTGATCATCCCTGATATTGGGCCTGATCTTCTCAACAATGTCTCTCATAGAATGAGATGGCACCGCCAAAACGATCATTTCGGCATTATCTATAGCAAAAGAGAGGTCTGTCGTGGAAGCTATGTCTTCTTTAAGAAGTATGTCTTTGAGATAACGCGGGTTTACATGGTCTTTGTTGATAGTTTCGGCAATATACGAGTCCCTTGCCCAAAGAGTCACCTTGGAACCCTTTTCGGCCAAAAGATTAGCTATTGCCGTACCCCAGCTGCCTGATCCAATAATCGCGGCCTTCATTAGCTCCCTTGGTTGATGACCATGCCGACCATTATAGACTAAATAGCTTTTTTTTTAAGGGTTTCAGTTGTCGCTAGAAGTTTTTCCCGATTCTTCTCCGAATTTAAGCTCCGTCCCATCGAGAATACGCTTGATATTAGCTTTATGCCTTGAGATAGCTAGTACCGCTGCAAGTAGGCTAAAGACCTGATATGGCCATATATCATAAAAAAAGAACATCAGTATTGGAAAACCGGCGGCGATGGTAATAGATGCAAGCGATACGTACCGCGTGGTAGCTATGACTAAGATCCAGATGGCTAAAAGGATGATAGCGATGATCGGCGAGAATCCGATTATTATCCCTGACGCGACGCCGATCCCTTTTCCTCCTTGAAAACGAAGGTAAATTGAAAAATTATTACCAATTAATGCCGCTGCCGCGACAAAGACTACTACCAGTGAGTCATCTATAGATACTGAAGTAGGCGAAGAAAGCAAAGTGGGTGCACCCGAGAATACAAGACTTGTAACACCGACAGCCGCAAGCCCTTTAGCAACGTCTATAGTCAAAACGATAGCGGCGGCTAACGGACCAAGCACCCTTAATGTATTGGTAAAGCCGATGTTGCCGCTTCCCTTGCTTCTTATATCGACATTATATCCGAAGGCGCCGACGACCAGACCTGTCGGGATAGCGCCGATAAAATATCCTGCGATGACAAAGAGCAAGGCTACGGCTAGATCCATATTTATCTGTTATTTCTTTTCTTGTCGAAAATTAAGAATGATGGGTGTTCCTTTAATGTGAAATCTCTCTCTAAACTGCTTGTCTAAATACCGCTTGTAGGCATTATCCACTATTCGAAGATCATTTACAAAAAATAGGAAGGAAGGAGGGGAATGATTGGTTTGAGTAATATATTTTAACTTTAAAGCCTTCCCTTTTTTGGTAGGGATATGGCCTTTTGATAGATCAGCAAGGAAACTATTAAGTGACTTTGTCGTAAACTCCATTCGATAGTTATCGAGGGCCGTATTGATCATTTCCGGAAGCTTATTAATTCCCTTGCCGCTGATCGCCGACACTTTTGCAAGGATAGCCCAATTAATAAATGACAGTTTACGCCCTACTTGGCCCATTAATTTATCTACGCTGCCTTCATCTTCGATCAAGTCCCATTTATTCAAGATGATGATAGATGCGCATTTCTTCTCTTGCGATATGGCGGCTATCTTTTGATCCTGCTCGGTAACGCCCTCATCGGCATCGATGATTATCAAGGCAATCTCCGCTCTCTCCAGGGCTTTAACCGCTCTAAGCGTTCCGTAATATTCAACGTCTCCCGATAGCTTCGATATCTTTCTAAGGCCGGCTGTATCAATAAACCTGTAGTCTTGACCACTCCATTTAGCAACAACGTCAATAGAGTCCCGCGTCGTCCCAGGGATATCACTCACTACGACCCTATCTTCTCTTACAAGCCGGTTAAAGATCGAAGATTTACCGACATTAGGCCGTCCGACGATGGCAATGCCCGGTTCGGATGGCTTTTTTTCTTCTTTTGCAGCGGGAAACGACTTGACGATCTCATCCAAAAGATCACCTACTCCCAAACCGTGTGTCGCCGAGATGACCATTGGCTCCCCCAGCCCGAGGGAGAAAAAATCATACTTTAGGCCGACATCATCGGGCTCATCGACTTTGTTGGCGACAAGGATTACCGGTTTTTTGCTTCTTCGTAATTTGTCGGCGACGACATCGTCTCCGGATACGACCCCGCTTCTGCCATCTACCATGAAGATGATGACATCAGACTCGGATATTGCCTCCATGGCCTGGTCCTTTATGGCGCTCTGCATGGGTTGCTCTTCGCCCACCCCTATGCCACCGGTATCGACCAAAGTAAAACTCCTACCGGCCCAATCGGCGTCGATATAATTGCGGTCCCGGGTCACGCCGGGCGTCGAGTGGACAATTGCTTGGCGGCCCCTCGCCAACCGATTTATCAAAGTCGATTTGCCAACATTAGGGCGCCCGACGATCGCTACCAATGGATTTGCCATTACCCCGCCTTTTCCATTAAAAAATCGATAAACGCGCTCCCGGTAGTGGGAACGAACTGTAGGTCGAAAAAGACATCCCCTTTTATCTCTTCCTCGCTGATACCGTCTAAAAAAAGTCCGTCCTGATTTAAAGATATATCGGGAGCCAAAACCGATTCTCCTTGTTCAAATAGATTCTCGTTAGCTTTGATGTCGGCGCCGGCCAGCAGGCCGGCGACTGATATGTGGCCAGCAAAAAAGGAGTTTTTTATCTCGACTATTCGAAGCATTGCACCCGTTCTCCGGTTGATTGACTCTATGGCAGCAGTTAGTACGGGAGCGGCCATCGTGGATGTCAGCACCGCATGTTCCTTTTTGCCTATAATTAAATCTTTATCATTCATTTTTGTCTCGATCTCATCAAGAAAAAGTCTGGACAAACCAATACCGTTTTCCAATTGAGGGTAGTCCTCGTAATACTCGCCATCAGGC
>JAUVQW010000103.1 GCA_030597945.1 Actinomycetes bacterium | reverse complement strand
CTTATCAAGAAATCCATAAGCCAAAGTGTAAGCAATGCTTCCAAAGACTATTACAACCAGTGCTGTCGTTATGATCTTGCGCATCTATTAATCAGTCCACCCTACTTTAACTGACCGGCATAAGTATGACATTGCTGGCACTTAGCGCCCCCCACATCATGACATCTGAAACAATACTTCGTTCCGTATTTTGACACATATGACGGGTGTCCGACCACCGGATCAAGCCAATTCGGATTGTGCCTGATATGACACCTTGTACACCATTCCTTAAGGACGTGACACGCTCCGCAAGGTAGCTTATTTACCTTATCCATGGGAAGATTTCTCGGTCCGTTTATCTCCGCTCCAAGTTGTTCCAGAGCCTCTCTGGCGACTACAAAATGATAGCCTTTCCAACGTGTCTGTACGATGTTAGTGCGATCGCTCTTTGGATATATCTCATTTATCGGTACCTCGTATACCACCCTATGGTGCGATGGCCTAAAACCGCCTCTTAAATGACATACTCTACAAAAATCGAGCTCACTTCCGGGTATATGGCAGGACCTGCACTTATCAATACCGATAGCCATACCAACCCGTGGATGGTTCTTGATCCATTCCTTTCCGCTTGCCTCATCGGTTCCGTGCGCCGCCATCAATTGGGGCATATCGACGTCACCCAGAGGTTTCCAGGCTTTTCCTTTCGACAGCTCTACCGGGATCGCCTCTTTAGATGGGTTGTGACACTTAGGACAAAGGCTCCTGTCTACTCTCATCGTCACATGCGATGGGCTTCTCTTTCTTGTATCGACGTCTTTATGACAATCGGTACAGGAAAAACTAAGCATCGGAGCTGTAAGCATCTTGTTATGAATATAGTGCTTGGGGTTGCCTTTTTCGTCTTTATCAGTCATCGGACCGTGACAGCTTATGCATCTGGCTGATTCCGAGTCCACTAGGTTTCTGTTTCTCTTTGTATACTTGAAAGTCTCTTCGCCAGTATCTTCGTCCTTTACCTTAGTCGCTTTATGAAGAGCCCGAAGTTCTGCCTTGTTTTCCTCAGGATTGTTTATAGCGAAAACTACGTCCCAATAAAACACCCTCGCGACACGGGGAATAGGCAATATGCCGGCCAAACCGGTAATCACCAAAATCGCAAAGATTATGATCCCTGTAAATAATATTCTTGATTTCTGCAACTTCTTATCCCATCACTAGTAGACTTAACTTAGCTTTAGGTAGAGATGTTTCCTCTAAATAATCTTGAAACCTAGCGAATTATAACTTAATCATTCAACCGCTGTCAATACATATTGACAGGTAACAGTGGTAAAATGACCGCTAGCTACCTATTTATAACCGCTCACTTACAATTACGATTACCACCCTAATACTTAAAACAACCGTTTATATTTAATCACCCGAGTTACCTCGATGAATCAAGCTCTTCTCTTACTTTTTGGGCCGGCGTCAGGCTCTCCAATTCTTCTACTTCTATTGGCACTCTATTAAGTTCATGCTTCATGTAATTGATGACATCCCATCTATCCCTTGGGCTAAGCGCATCTTTATACGGGGGCATAATAGCCTCGCCACCGTTAGTCAGCGTATAATATATCTCGCCCACGGTCTCGTCCTGTACGTGACTTGCATTAATATTGGGCTTGTACCCCAAATAACCGGATAAGTAAGTAGCAAGGTCATCTTCTACCTTCTTGCTCTCTCGCCTAAGTGACGGAACAGATCCCATAAGTCCTCGACCATCACCATCTTTTCCGTGACAACGCGAGCAGTAATAGAAAAACAGATCCTTACCGCTTTCGATCGATTCAACCGATACAGGAACCGGATTTACCGCTTTAGCCGCAATATCTCTAGTGCTTACATCTATCTCTTCGATCTTCGGTCTTTGGGCCTTGTATCCTTTTACACCATAATCGCTCTCGAGTGATCTGATTACCGAGTTCTCCGGAATCGTCGAATAGGCGATCTCTTCACCACCAAGTCTCTCCTGAGTCTTAGTGTGCTGCTGGTCAACGGCATGCAGCTGAGTAGAGTCGATAAAATGAACAAGACCGCCGTACCCTCCCATAACGACAAAGACGACTACCATTGTCAGTATACCTGTCTTTAATATATTTACTTTTTTACCTTTATCTTCCATTTATTCCTCTAGATCAGTGATGACCGTGATCCGGTTTCGGCTCTCTGGCTATAATGCTCTCATATCGATTAGCGGCAAATATTAATGACACGATGAAACCACCGAGTAATCCTACGGACAGAAGAATATTTGTTACGCCAATCATCGGCGAATAAGACATCTTCTCTTCCATAACAAGCGGAGGAATAACCATCAAATATCTCTCAATCCAGATACCGATAAGGATAAAAACCGCTAAAACTTGAAGTACGGTCGTGTTTCTTCTCACCTTACTGACCGTAAGGATAACAACGGGGATAGCGCCTAGTGCCAATCTTAGAGTGTGGATCGAACCAAACTCTTTACCAAACATCACCCCATATATCGCGGGAGTTTCTTCGGGAAGATTCGCGTACCATAATGGAAAGAAGTCCGCCCAGGTAAAATAGATCCAAAATACTGAGAAAGCAAGTAGCAAGTTGCCGAAATTAAAAAATTGTTCTTTTCCAATAGTCTTCACGCCAAAATATCGTTTGAGAGCCGCCATGATCAAGATCATAGCGGCAAAACCACCGTAGACATTTGTAACCCAAAAACGAATGGTAAAAACAGTGCTTAAGAAATGAGGATATAGTGTCATCGCCAGATCCCAACCTATTACGCTTTGATGAACCACGAATATGATGAGCAGGGGGACGTTTCTAATTAGAAGAGAACGGTCAATACCGGGCTCCTCGATGTCGTCATTGTCCATGCTGATTTTAAAGATGCGATAAGCAAAATAATAGAATAATACAAAAAACAGCAATTCTCTAACTGTAAAAAATAGCGGATTCAGCCAAGGATTGGTAGACCCTTCTCCTCCGATCCAGTAGAAGAACGCCCCTTGACCTAAGAGAACGACAACAAATAGCGAAGCAGCTATTGGAATAAACGAGTAAGTTATCAACCCGCCTAAACGAAATAGCGGTTTGGCCCACTTAGCGTTTGCCGTCCGAAGCATCACTACAATAAAGATGGCCGCCTCACTGATACCGACAAAATAGATAAAATTGGTGACCATGATTCCCCACCTAGGCGTAGTCACCAAAGTGACAAGCCAACTAATAACTCCTATCGCCATCATCGTGATCAAAGCAATTGACACGGTTCTGTATTTATTATCTAAATTCACCTAAAAACCCTCGCTTAGTTGTGTTTTTCCGGGGTTATCTTCTAAAAACTCATGAATATCTTCGGTACTATTTTGCTTGAATATTTCGGTCGCTTCCTTCATTCTATCCAGACTTAAATCCGTAAGTCCGATCGCGAACCGATCGACTGTGAGCAACTTATCGTAAACCTTTGTCTTACTACGGTTATTTCGACTAAGCCAGGCAAATCCTAAGATCGATGCTATAAAAGCTATAAGGATCATAGTCTCAAACGAAAGAATTCCCATAGGCGGAAAAGGCACGATCGGCATGCCGCCCTGCTGTGATGGTTGTATTGGATAAGTTATGGGAACGATCCCCACAAGTATCGCGGCTAGACTTATTCCTATCGCTGCTCCGATACGGGTAAAAAACCCTACTTTTCTGCCCTTCTTAAAAAGGACCTCATGAAGTCTTGTTCCTTCGTCAACTGTTAAGTTTACTTCTTCACTATGGCTAAGATGCTCCACTTCAAGCGGAATGGAAGAAAAAACCTCTATATCATCTCTATCGAAACCGGCATCTCTTAGATCTAAGATGGCCTGGATCAGATCGTTTACAAATTCAAATCTGGCAAATACGGATTTACCTTCAGCCATCTTCTTTGCCCTCAGCTTTCTTTTCCTCAATGATATCGTCGACATCGGAGAATAATTCGGTCTCGGAATCTATATCGATCGCGGTTTTGCTATCATGAACCTTACTTTCGGGCGTTGCTTTAGCTGTTTCCACCGCCGGCCTCATCGGAACCGTTAATATCTCCTTGATCTCATATAAGGAGAGATGGGGAACTAACTTTAACGACAACATAAATAGAGTGCCAAAGAGAGAGATGGGCAGAATTATATAGATAAACACTTCGTGAACTGTAGGTACATAAAATTTCCAGGTAGTCGGAAGATGCGTTATGGACTGACCGGGTACGATGATCAAGAACCTCTCAATAAACATACCGATATTTATTATGATACTGCCGACAAACATGACCGGAAGGTTTGTCCTTACTTTTCTGCTAAATAGCGCCATCGGCATTACTCCACAAGCAGCTATCATAAACCAGTACCAGGGTGCCCACGGGCCGATTGCCTTCGCCAGGAACGCGAACGTCTCAAATGAATCCTGCTTATACCAGGCGCCCCAGGCTTCAATTGACTGGAAATATACCCAGACAAGAGAAAGGAGCAGCATAAGTCGTCCCAGCTTTTCAAAATGGCTGATACGGATGTAGTCTTCCAGATGAAACAACCGCCTGATCGGAATCACAAGCATTATCACTCCGGCAATTCCGGAATAAAGAGCACCGGCAACGAAAAACGGGGCAAACATAGTATTATGAAATCCAGGCACCATTGTGTTTACAAAGTCCCAAGCTACCAGAGAATGAACGGAGGCCATAAGCGGAATGATCATCGCGCCGATTAAAGAATATG
>JAUVQW010000175.1 GCA_030597945.1 Actinomycetes bacterium | reverse complement strand
CATCAGTATGGATAATATGATCAGGGTATTCTTCAACGCTTTCACTCCCCTGCATTTACTCTGAGCCTAAAACGACCGTTCTTATCAAAAAAGTCAGCCTGCTAGCAGATTAAGTTGGGCTACTTGTTCTCGATTGTTACATTAGTCATGATAGTGGTCTTACCATCTTTTTCAGTAACGGCCACGATCACTCTTTCATCTCCCTTTAAAGCAGTCTGGGTGATAGCATTGCCGGTTTCAAAGGTATTTTCTATTGAATAGCCCTTTTCTTCTAGTTTTTTACTAAAGAAATCGTTTACCTTGCTAATACCGTCTTTAGTCTCATGGGTGGTCACAATGATCTGAACGTCATTCGACTTAGTCGAGCTCGCAAAGGTAAGCTTGGAGTCGTCATAGATAGGAAGGTCCTTGGGGAAATCCTTTGGTAGTTTTACATCTTCTCCGACTTCGGCTGAGCCCTCGCTTTTATCGTTCTTGTATTTAAAAGACCCTTTGTCTTTATCTACCTTTACTTCCCCTTCTCCATCCTTGTCTTTGAACGTTTGCGTGTTCGATGTAGAACAGCCGGCTACCATCCCGATCAGTAACAAAGCAATCAGTAGAAACATTATTTTCTTCATTTGATCTCCTTTAATTCGCCTCAGCTTAAACATAGTAACTAATTAAACAAATACTGGCTACTTAATAATCTCACGCACCCAATGGGAAGTTAATGTCATCTTCATTATGATTACCGAAGCCACTCGCCCGATCGTCGAAGATTATTTTATTTCCGCCAAGCCTTTTGGCGATATACATATTATTATCCGCCAATTGAATCAAATCTCTATGGTTCTTATTGCAGCCGTCGTAAGAAGCTATTCCAATACTTACGGTCGGCCTGATCGATCTCTTTTTTAATGAAGGGTCAAATACCTCAAGGTTAGATATTTGTGACGCGATCCTGTTGGTAACGACCTTAGTCTGCATTAGATCCGTTTCCGGAAGCACAACCAAAAACTCGTCTCCTCCAAACCTGCCGACAATATCGGTCGTCCTACAGGCCGCCACTAAAGCCGTAGCTATCAGTTTTAACGCCTTATCTCCCGCTAAGTGGCCGAGGGTATCATTTATCGTTTTTAGTTTGTCTACATCTATCATGGCGATCGATATCGTATGGTTATACCTAACAGCTCTACTGAGTTCCCTTTCAAACCGAGAGGTCATAAACCTTCTGTTATAGAGACTGGTAACACTATCCGTATCGGAGAGTTTCTTTATGCGCGTATAAAGTTGGCCGTTTTCAAGTGTTGGCCCGATCATGTTGATTATTGAATCGATCAGCCCAAGGTCTTCGCTATAAAGATGCCTGCCCTTTTCACTGTTTACTGCTAGCGTCCCCAACACCCGGTTCCTTGATCTTATTGGAAATATGACCAGATCGCTGACCTTTTCATTCGGTTGTCGCATATCTAGGGTCCTTTTTGATGTTCCATTCCTCTCGATGACCATAGGTTTTTTTTCAAGGATGACTTCTTTTATATATTTTCTGCTCAATCTATTTGCTTCCGATCCCGTATAAGACCTAACGATTGCGTGATTTTTGATGACATAAGAGATATTTGAATCGCTATCCTTTAAGAGCGTGATCTCTCCTACCGCTATTGGAAATAACTTTGAAAGCTGGCTTAATACCTGCCTTAATATCCTGTCAATATGAAGTGAAGTGCTTAGGCTAAAAGCTATTCGATTAATTATCTCAAGCTCGATATTTCTTTCAGTAAGTTCAGCCGTTTTATCATCGACATTATCTTCAAGCTGGGCATTCCAATTCTCTATCTTTTTTTCACTGGCAATGAGATCGTCATTAAATCTTTCAAGCCGTTTGTTTGCCTGAGCAAGCTCGTTTCCTCGTTCGTCTAGAAGCGAGGCGAATTTAGAAGAAACATGCGCGATCATCGCAAAAAATCCGGCAAGCATTATCAGCGTGGCGGCAAAAAAGTCTTGACCCTGTGAAGCATTTGAATTAGAAAAGATCTCTTGCGGTGGAATAAAATTATAGTATTCGGCTAAAGCTACACTTGTAAATACTATTACTACAACGCCGGTCACCATCATCGCTTGCCTTCTTTTTAGCCAAAAATTTGCGTAGATTATCAAAAATGAAAATAATATCGGACTGACCCAACCTATGCCTGCCGCTAAATATGAGATCAAGGATATAATGAGGACTTCGAAGATGATAAACATTAACTGAGCTCGCCGTTTAGACTCAATACTCGTT
>JAUVQW010000160.1 GCA_030597945.1 Actinomycetes bacterium | reverse complement strand
GGCTGACGAATCAGATTCATGTTCAACGTACTATCCATGCCAACAAAATATTTGGTCCGCCGAAGACTAGGGCATCTGTAAGGCGTATTAATATGACGCCATCGCTAATAAGCACTTTAAAGAGACATCAACTTAAAAGCATGCCAAATGACTTTGAGTTAGTGTTTTGCAATGCTTGTGGCAATCCCGTAAATCGCCAAAACTTGGTAGCCCGTGAATTTAAGCCTGCTCTGCAAAGGGCTGGACTTAAAAATATCAGGTTCCACGATCTAAGACATACCTATGCCAGTCTCTTAATACACCAGGGTGAAAATATTAAGTATATCCAGAGCCAAATTGGGCATGCCAGTGCTCAAATAACTTGGGATACATATGGACACCTGATGCCGGAAGTTGACTACGGTGCCGGCGAGCGTCTGGATAAATCTATTTTCGGTGAAGAATCTTTTGTTAGCAAAGTGTTAGCAAAAGGCGATTCAGAAGAAAAACAAGACGTCGACTTTACATCGAACGCCCTGCTCACGGATGGTAGCGGTGGTAGGATTTGAACCTACGACTCCACGGGTATGAACCGTGTGCTCTTGCCTCCTGAGCTACACCGCCAAATATCACTTTAGTCCTATAATACCGCAGCTAATCTTAATCAAAAAAGCCTATCTGAGCAAGTCTTATTGAAAGTTCATGATCATTATCGGGATTAGAATTAATTATTTATGGCTATATGGTAGTGATGACTACTAAAAGCGGAATCATAATCGCGGTAATAATATTATTTTTTGCCTTACTCTTCATCCAGATATGGTCGTACCAAGCTCAGTATCAGGGCGTTCTTTCCTTATTTAATGATTATCAGGTATTGATAAGCCAGGAGAACGAGATATTAGAAGAATGGCAGGAAGCAGGAGATGACGATGACGACCTTGAAGACGTAGAAAAGAAGGCCCGAAATTTAAATTTTCGGATGTTTGCTCTAAAGGAAGAGTTAGAAAACAAAGAAATCGGCCGAAGTTTCGGAGGTATTAGAGCGGCAAAGGCTAAATTCTTAGGGGCGATAGATGATAATACTGAGATTTTAACGCTTCTCTCAACTCTTAACAAAGAGAAGGATCCCGGAGATCTTACAAAAACAGAAGAGCAACGATTTTTTCGGCTTCTTGCCAGCAGTTCGGCAAAGGAAGATAACCTCATCACTATTATGATTGCCAGCAGGCCGTTTCCCGATTTTTACGGCTCTCTTGTCGAACTAAAAGGGCTGCGCCGTTTTTTTAATGACTTTCCGTAAAAAGTACTTGAAAGCTTAACTTCTTTTGATAATATTTAATTTAGCGGAGCGAAGATGTTATCTCTTTTGAGATAACGAAAAATTGCTAGATGTATGCTGTAAATGCACCCTGGTAAGACCCGTCGCAGGACGGGTTTTGCCTTCTAGAAAAATTCCAAAACTTCTTAAACGGCCACGACAATAAAAAAGAAAAATTATTTATTAAATTAGATGTCAAGCTAGAGTGGGGAAGTGACGAATTTAATAGAATGATGTTACAAAATGTTAGGGACAGGATCTTTTATATTATTCTCTTGGGGTTGGCGGCATTTATCCTCTTTGTAACTCAGGCTCCAAGGTTGTTAGAATCTGGGCTCGATCTCGATACTTTTAGGATTTTAGGGCTGTCTGTAAGCCTTCTGCTTTTTTCGATCCAAATAGGCGCTTTTATTATTTATAGAAGAGAGGCAAGGAAGTTAATAGAGACCATTCCTCTTGCGTTGCCGATCATCATCCTTTCAATCCTATTTCTTTATTCAACTCTCTGGTTTGGTTTAAGTTCAGGCCCTAAGATAATGGCCGAATCAATAGCCGAAGAAAAAAAGATCGAACAGGCTTCATCGATCGGCAGTTTAGATGGTGGCAGTGCTAGTGAAAAAGTGGAAGAAATATATTTTAAATTCGAGATATTAAAGAGACTGGAAGCCGGACAGTTTATCAGCGATTATGACTATAGGGTAAAAAAATCTGAGCTTTTGGAAGAACTCTGATCTCGTCCACGCATTAACGATCTTGTCCTAGCTGATGATTTTCGTAAAAGAACGCAATCTGCCGTATCAGAGCATAGAAAGAGCCCGCGAACGGATTTGAACCGTTGACCCCTTCCTTACCATGGAAGTGCTCTACCGACTGAGCTACGCGGGCAATAGGCCTAGAGATTACACTCAGCTATTTTATATCATTCAAAGCTATAAGAGAATATTTTCAAAATCATAAAAAATAAAAAAAGATCAGTGGGTTTTTCGCGGAGCAGAAACAAGGAAGGTAAGATTTTTTGAGACGAGTGTACAAGTAGGTACTCGAGCCGAAAATAATTGCTGCCTGACAAAGTAGCTGCCCGCTAAAAGCACACTGGTGGGGGGAGGAGGATTTGAACCTCCGTAGGCTACGCCGACGGGTTTACAGCCCGCTCCCATTGGCCACTCGGGCATCCCCCCGAACCTGGGTCAAAGTATATTTTACCTTACCCAATTCACGAAAATTGATAGTAAAGTAAAAGGCGTTACGTGTCAATTTAATGAACGCAATCGGTGAGCTTTTACCATTGAGTTGATTATGCTACGATAAAACGCGGTGATCAAAAAGACTTAATATGAAAGTCCTATTCATATATCCTGATTTCGCTTCTACACCTGATCCTCATCAGAGATATGGTTACTATTCAGAGGGGCTCGCGTCTATTTCCGCATGCCTGAAAGTCGAAGGCCATGAGACCGACCTCTACCACATTATATTTCCACCAGAAAAAGATGAATTCATTGCCAAAGTCCAAGAGTTCTCACCGGATCTTATCGCAGTGGCTGTACGGACAAGTAATTTTCCATATGTAAAAGAATTTATCAGTTGGTGTGAAGAGGCGGTTGATGTTCCGTTACTCGCGGGCGGTTATCATGCGACCATTGCTCCTGATGAGACAATCACCTGCACCGGCGCAGACTATGTTTGC
>JAUVQW010000027.1 GCA_030597945.1 Actinomycetes bacterium | reverse complement strand
TCTAGATATGACATTCCCAACAATCAGCGGGGCCAGGTGGATTCTTAGATTTATGACAGTTAAGACACCAACTCATAGCAATTGGAAATTGTCTCTCAACTATGTCCATGGTCTCGACCGCTCCATGGCATTCCTGGCAACGAAGGCCTCTCTTTATATGCCTTTTATGCGTAAAATATACGTAATCCGGAACGTCGTGGACTTTTATCCACGGTATCGGCTTCTCGGAATTCCAGTAGCTATGTAACTTCTTGATCTCCGGACTATCTATCCTTACAGTCTTATGGCATCCCATGCAACGCTGTACGCTCGGTACCCCTGAAACTCTTGACCTTCGCGCGTAAATATGACATTGCTGACAAGGTATCTCGTTATCGCCTGCATGGATCTTATGGCTAAAATTAATCGGTTGCTTTGGCGCCATTTCCATAAATATATACTTGTCCAAGAATCCATAGGCCAGAGTATAAGCAATACTTCCAAAGACGATTACAACCAATGCTGTCGTTATGAACTTGCGCATCTATTTATCAGTCCACCCTATTTTAACTGACCGGCATAAGTATGGCAGACCTGGCATTTTGCGCCTCCCACATCGTGACATCTAAAACAATACTTTGTTCCGTATTTTGACACATATGCTGGGTGCCCAACCTCAGGATCCAGCCAATTCGGATTATGCCTGATATGACATCTTGTACACCATTCCTTAAGAACGTGGCAAGCTCCACATGGTAACTTATTTACCTTGTCCATCGGCAGGTTTCTCGGTCCATTTATCTCCGCGCCCAATTGTTCCAGAGCTTCTCTGGCGACAACAAAATGGTACCCTTTCCAACGCGTCTGTACGACAGTGGTGCGAGTGCTCTTTGGATATATCTCATTGATCGGTACTTCAAATACTACTCTATGGTGCGACGGCCTAAACCCGCCCCTTAAATGACAATCCCGACAGAAATCAAGCTCGCTCCCAGGTATATGGCATGTTCGGCACTTATCAATACCAATAGCCATACCGACCCTTGGATGGTTTTTTATCCATTCCTTACCGCTTGCTTCATCGGTTCCATGGGCCGCCATCAACTGAGGCATATCGACGTCCCCCAGCGGTTTCCAGGCTTTCCCTAGTTCCAGATCTTCATCTTTAGGCTTTTTGGATGGATTGTGGCACTTAGGGCAAAGGCTTCTATCTACCCTCATCGTCACATGGGATGGGCTTCTCTTTCTTGTATCGACGTCTTTATGACAATCGGTACAGGAAAAACTTAGCATCGGTGCTGAGAGCATCTTATTATGTATATAATGCTTGGGATTGCCTTTTTTGTCCTTATCGGTCATCGGTCCGTGGCAGCTAATACATCTAGCTGATTCCGAGTCGACCAGATTTTTGTTTCTCTTCGTATATTTGAAAGTATCTTCGCCGGTATCCTCATTTTTTACTTTTGTTGCTTTATGAAGAGACCTGAGTGTTGCTGCGTTTTCCTCCGGGTTGGTCATACTGAAAACCACATCCCAGTAATAGACTCTCGCAATACGGGGGATGGGCAGTATTCCGGCCAGACCGGTAATAGCCAAAATCGCAATAATTATAATACCTGTAAATAATATTCTTGATTTCTGCAACTTCTTATCCCATCACTAGTAGACTTAACTTAGCTTAAGGTAGATGTTTCATGTAAATTAATTTGAAACCTAGCGAATTATAGCTTAATCATCCGACCCCTGTCAATACATATTGACAGGTAACAGTGTTAAAATGACCGCTAGCTACCTATTTATAACCGTTTACTTACAAATACGATTACCGCCCTTTTGCTAAAAACAACCGTCTATATTTAATCATCGAGTTACCTCTATGATTCAAGCTCTCTTTTTACTTTTTCGGCCGGAGTTAATTTATCTGGTTCCGACACTTCTACATCTATTGGGACTCTATTCAGTTCATTTTTCATGTAATTGATGACGTCCCATCTATCTCTTGGACTAAGTGCATCTTTATAGGGCGGCATAATAGCCTCGCCACCGTTAGTCAACGTATAGTAAATCTCACCTACGGTTTCGTCTTGGACATGACTTGCATTGATTTTGGGCTTGTACCCCAAATAACCGGATAAGTAGGTAGCCAGATCCTCTTCTACCTGCTTGCTCTCCCGCCTTAGTGAAGGAACAGATCCCATGAGCCCGCGACCGTCGCCGTCTTTTCCGTGACAACGTGAGCAGTAGTAGAAAAACAAATCTTTACCGTTTTCGACGGATTCTACCGTCGCCGGTACCGGATTTACTGCTTTTGCGGCAATATCCCTGGTGCTAACATCTATCTCTTTTATTTGCGGTCTCGGAGATTTGTAACCTATTACACCATAATCACTTTCGACTGTTCCAAAGACTGAGTTCTCCGGGGTCTGCGTATAGGCGCTCTTTTCAGCGGCTAGCCTCTCTTGAGTCTTGGTGTGTTGCTGATCTACCGCATGTAGCTGCGTAGAGTCGATAAAATGAACTAGAGTACCATAGGCCCCCATCACGACAAAGACGACGACCATAGTTAATATGCCGGTTAGTAGTATATTTACTTTTTTACTTTTGTCTTCCATCTATTCCTTTAAATCAATGGTGGTCAAGTTCCGGTTTTGGCTCTCTAGTAATGATGCTCTCATACCGATTAGCTGCAAATATTAATGACAAGACAAACCCTCCGAGTAACCCTACAGATAAAAGAATGTTTGTTATTCCGATCATCGGCGAATAAGACATCTTCTCTTCACTTATAAGTGGAGGAATGACCATCAAATATCTCTCGATCCAAATACCGATAAGAATGACAACTGCCAGTACCTGAAGTACGCTCGTGTTTCTTCTCACCTTACTGAAGGTAAGGATAACAAAGGGGATGGCTCCAAGTGCCAATCTTAGAGTGTGTATCGAACTAAACTCTTTACTAAACATCACACCATATAAGACGGGAGTTTCTTCGGGAAGATTTGCATACCAAAATGGAAAAAAGTCCGCCCAGGTAAAGTAGATCCAAAATACTGAGAAAGCGAGCAGCAAATTACCAAGATTAAAAAAGTGTACGGCTTCAATAGTCTTCACACCAAAATATCGCTTGAGAGCCGCCATGATCAAGATCATAGCAGCAAACCCACCGTAGACATTGGTGACCCAAAAACGGATGGTAAAAACCGTGCTTAAAAAGTGAGGGTATAGCGTCATGGCCATATCCCAACCTATTATGCTCTGGTGAACTACGAATATGATGAGCAGCGGAACATTTCTAAGTAGGAGAGAGCGGTCAACTCCGGACTCTTCGATATCGTCATTATTCATACTGATCTTGAAGATGCGATAAGCAAAATAATAGAATAATACAAAAAATAGCAGTTCTCTTACTGTAAAAAATAATGGGTTCAACCAGGGATTAGACGATCCCTCACCGCCTATCCAGTAGAAAAACGCTCCCTGACCCAAAAGAACGACGACAAACATCGCGGCGGCCATCGGGATAAACGAGTAAGTTATCAACCCACCTAAACGAAATAACGGTTTGGCCCACTTTGCATTTGCGGTCCTAAGCATTACGACAATGAAAATGGCTGATTCGCTGATACCGACAAAATAGATGAAATTGGTGACCATGATTCCCCATTTTGGCGTAGTCACCAAAGTAACAAGCCAACTAAGAACTCCTATCGCCATCACCACGATCAAGGCGATTGACGCGGTTTTGTATTTATTATCTAAATTCATCTAAACACTCTCGCTTAGTTGGGTTTTTCCGGGTTCATCTTCTAAAAACTCATGAATATCTTCGGTACTGTTTTGCTTGAATATTTCGGTCGCTTCCTTCATCCTATCGGGGCTTAAATCAGTTAGCCCGATCGCGAACCGATCGACCGTGAGTAACTTATCATAGACCTTTGTCTTGATACGGTCATTTCGCGTAAGCCAGGCAAACCCTAAGATCGATGCTATAAAAGCTATAAGGATCATCGTCTCGAACGAAAGGATTCCCATCGGCGGAAACGGCACGATCGGCATGCCGCCCTGCTGTGACGGTTGCAACGGGTAAGTTATGGGAACGATTCCCACAAGTATCACAGCTAAACTTATCCCTATTGCCGCTCCGATTCGAGTAAAGAATCCTACTCTTCTACCCTCTTTAAAAAGAACCTCGTTAAGGCTTTTTGCTTCATCTTCTTTCAAATTTACTTCTTTGCTATGACTAAGATGTTCTACTTCAAGGGGAATGGAAGAAAAAACCTCGATATCATCTCTTTTGAAACCGGCATCTCTTAGATCTAAGATAGCCTGGATCAGATCGTTGACAAATTCAAATCTGGCAAATACGGATCTATCTTCAGCCATCCTCTTCGCCCTCCTCTTTCTTTTCGTCGATAATATCGTCAACATCTGAAAATAATTCGGTCTCAGAATCTACCTCGATCTCGGCTTTGATATCATGAGCCCTACTTTTGGGTATCGCCTCAGGCGTTTCCACCGCCGGCCTCATCGGAACCGTTAATATCTCCTTGATCTCATACAGGGAGAGATGGGGAACTATTTTTAACGACAACATAAATAAGGTGCCAAAAAGCGAAAGCGGCAGAATTATGTATATGAACACCTCGTGAACTGTAGGCACGTAATATTTCCAGGTAGACGGAAGATGCGTTATGGACTCACCGGGGACGATGATCAAAAACCTCTCAATAAACATACCGATATTTATTAAGATACTGCCGCCAAGCATGACCGGAAGGTTCGTCCTAACTTTTCTGCTAAATAGCGCCATCGGCATTACCCCGCAAACAGCTATCATAAACCAGTACCAAGGCGCCCACGGACCGATTGCTTTCGCGAGAAACGCGAATGTCTCAAATGAATCCTGCTTATACCAGGCTCCCCAGGCTTCGATCGACTGGAAATATACCCAGACAAAAGCAAGGAGCAGCATAAGCCGTCCCAGTTTATCAAAATGACTGATACGGATGTAATCTTCTAGATGGAACATCCGCCTTATCGGAATTACTAGCATTATTACCCCGGCAATTCCGGAATAAAGAGCGCCGGCGACAAAAAACGGGGCAAACATAGTATTATGAAATCCGGGTACCATCGTGTTTACAAAGTCCCAAGCAACCAGAGAGTGAACAGAAGCCATAAGCGGAATGATCATCGCCCCGATCAAAGAATATGCCTGAACTAAAAACTTCCATTCTTTATCGGTGCCACGCCAGCCAAGAGAGGCAACCTTAAATACTTTATTTCGCCAGCCACCGACGTGATCTCTTAGTCCGGCAAAGTCAGGCACCATTCCCAGATAAAGAAATAAAGCGCTACCCGTCGTATATGTGGTAATTGCTATTAGATCCCATGCTAGCGGAGAACGATAGCTGGGCCATAAAAACCTTCCGTTAAAAGGGACTGGCATGCCAAACCAAAAACGCCAGGGCCTTCCCAGGTGAATCGTTAAGATCATAAAAACATTAAGAAGAGAGAATAAAGTCATAAGCTCAGCGTAACGATAAATGCTTCTGCGCCAATTACTGCGGGCATAGAATAGTACCGCGGAAAGAAATGTACCGGCATGGCTAAGGCCGATCCAGAAGATGAATGCCGGAATATCCAGCCCCCAAAATACCGCGTTGTTCTCGCCTAAAAGTCCGAGTCCCCTCGTAGTCATATTATAGAAAATAGCAGCTGAGATAAGGACCATGGTCACAAAAAAAGCTAAACCTCCATAATACATCCAGGTATTAGTGTTCAGCACCCTTATCATGTCCCTATTTACATTAGGCCAGGGTATGTTCTCATCTATAGTGCTATCATCCAAACGTGGATCGATAGGTTCTTTAGCCGTGTGTTTCGCCATCTTCTCCCTCTACTACACCCTTCTTAACTGCCTTTAAAAATACGATCGCCGGCTCTTGGCCCCAGTGCTCCAACTGACGAAATCGTCTAGGGCTCTTGGTAAGCTTTGAGACCTTGCTGTTCTTATCCATCAGATTTCCAAATGTTATCGCTCCCGATGGACAAGTCTGCATACAAGCGGTCTGGACTTCACCGTCGCCTACTTGGCGACTATCGTCTTTTGCCCTATCTTTTGCCGCTCGCAGGCGCTGGACACAAAAAGAGCACTTCTCCATAACACCAGCCCATCTCACCGAAACCTCAGTGTTCAACTGTTTCTCCAGTGGCGCGTCCCACTCATGGTTCCACCAATTAAAAACTCTTGCTTTGTAGGGACAGTTAACTGCGCATAACCTCGTTCCAATGCAGCGATTATATACTTGACCGTTCAGGCCGTTGTTTGTGTGGTAAGGAGCTGTTACCGGACAGACCGGCTCGCAAGGGGCGTTACCGCATTGATGGCAAAGTACAGGGATGTTTTTGGCGATAATATTCGGATATTCGCCCTCCCAATAACGGTCGATTCTTAACCAGAAATTGGGTCTCTGCCTTAATACCTCGCTACGTCCAGCTGTAGCAATATTATTTTCTGCATTACAGGCTATCACGCAAGCTTCACAACCCGTACATTTGTCGAGATCTATTGCCATACCCCACCGGTATTCATATTCATGATATGTTGACTTACGAAATCTCTTGCCGCCAAACCATGAGACGCGGGGCGAGCCCTCGCCGAGATCACGAGTGGGTATAGCTGTTATAGCATCATGCTCTTTACCAGTTTTTAATAGCTCTTCATGTTCTTCTTTTGTATTTGTAAGTATCAGATGACGATCAAGCTCCCTGACTCCATTTTCAAGCCCTGGCCCTCTAAGCAGCGGCTCGGTCTTTACAACTCGCTCATATTGGCCGGTTTTAGTAAGCGTTACGGGCGTATATGCCCAGGCAAGACTTCCTGTCTCTTTATCCTTTGAAGCCAACATCACGTCTGCCGCGTTAACGCCTACCCCGGACGCATACCTGCCATAAGATTTATGCCCCTGCCCCAAAGGTATGGCGATAATATCTGGGCTGATCGCTTGACTTATATAGGCCGGAGCTTTGATGCTTCCTTGTTCCGACTCGACTTCGACGATGTCGCCTTCCATGAGATCGAGCTCTTTTGCGATCTCGGGATTTACCTCCACCCAAGTTCCCCAGTTACCGGTTATTAATGGCTCCGGCATCTCTTGCAACCAAGGAAGGTTAGCTCCTCTTCCGTCGAATAATCCGTGTGCGGGATAGGTAAGCAATTTGAATTCCTTGCCCCCTTCGGCTCCATGCTCGCCGCTTTCTTCTTCCTCACTGTGATCTTCTGATCCACCCTCAGATATCTCGGAAAATTCTAGATCGGTAAGTACCGCGGCTGTCATCTTCGCCGGCTTGTTAAAATTCGGTTCTTCACTCCAGATACCGCCATCTTTTAAGCTCTGGTTCCAGAAAGTCTCAAAATCGGGGGCGTCCGTACTGCCTTTGGTCTTCGCTGCAGTATATATATTGGACCAGTTGGACCTTAAGTATTCATAAAAATTCGCCGACGGTAGCGCTGCCGCCATACTCCCGCCCAATTCCTTAGCGACCGCAAGCAGAGTATCTCCGATCTGGCGAGTCTTGTAGACATCGGCCACGACCGGCTGCGTAAGCCCTATAGAGTCCTTACCGTGATCGACTACTGGCACATAATCTCCCCAGCTCTCAAGATAGGTCGAGTCCGGCAATACAAGATCGGCAAGTTTGGTGGTCTCATCCATCATCGATGAGAAACTGACCTTAAACGGCACTGACTTCATCGCATCCTCAAAGCCAGCCTCTTTTGGAAGGTTGAAAATCGGATTGACATTATAGATAAACAGTACATCTACTTCACGGGCACGCATCTTAGCAGCTACTTCTCTCATGCCCTCATAAGATAGGCTCGGCTCGATCAACTCACTATGAGATGATCCGGCAAACCTGACTCCTTGATCACTGCCGACATTGCCGACAAGGTAATTTAAGATATTTACGGCGACCGCATTTGACGTTCCATGTTCCTGAGCGGTTGCCGAATGACCGCATAACGCCAGACCTTTAGACTTGGCAAATTCCTTGGCGATCACTTCTATGTCATGTTCAGAGACACCGGCCTCATGAGCTATATCTTTTGGCTTGTAGTGTTCCAGCGCTTCCTCCCAGGCCCCCATCTCTTTGTCGATCGACGAATCATTAAGACCTTTGGCTACTATCTCATGGGCGATAGCCAATGCCAGAAGCCCTTCCGTTCCCGGCTTGTTAGGAAACCAGTCGTCTGCATTTGCCGCCGTGAGCGACATGCGAGGCTCAAAATGAGTCAGATGGCCTCTGTGGCCGGCTGAACCGAGATCTACATCTCTCATCTCCCCGTAACCTACGGATTGCTTGACCGGTGAGAGCCAGTTATCTAAAAAACCGGCACCAAATGAAAGGATGTATTCTGCGTTGTTTATATCGTAATCCGCATGGCCACTCTCGCCAAACGCGAGCTCGTTAGCTTTTTTTAATGGATCGTAATCGAGAAATTCGTAAGAATAGAGCTCCTTTGAGCCAAGAGCCTCCATAAAAGTCCTCGCCAGCTTTGAGACGCTGCCCCTTAGCGGCTGGGAAAGAAATAACGCTCTATCGCCTTTGCTTGAATTGAGTTGATTTCTCAAGTTCTCAGCAAGTATCGCCTCCGCCTTCGTCCAAGATATCTTCTTAAACTTGTTATTCTCTTTTAGGAGCGGTTTTGCTATCCGATCGGGGTTATATAAAAACTGAAGCCCGGCTTGGCCCCTAGCGCAGATCTTTCCGCTATTTACTGGGAAAGCGGCATTACCCTCTATCTTTTTTGCCCGACCTTCCCGGACCTTTACCTCGATCCCGCAGCCGGCATCACACTGACGGCAAGTGCTCGCATACCAATTCGGTGTTCCCGGCAATACTCCGTCAGGGGGAACGACATACGGCATCAGATATTCGACCGTCTTTTTCTTATAATTGAAGATGTTAGTAAACCAAGGCCCGGCAGTACCTAGCCCAAAGTATTTTACAAAATCTCTACGTTTCATAGACGGCTTGATATCCTGTCTTTGCGGTCAATAAGTAACCACTAATGGCGCTTCTTGATAAACCTACGGTGTTAGATTATACTATCCTTTAAATCGTTTAACAACAGTTTATGGGGTTTTTTTTCTGTTCGGTTAGAGGTCCGGGTTGAGTCGTAAAACCATTTATATAATAATTAGTGTTGTCGCCGTTTTAGCCCTCGTAGGAGCGTCATCTTTCGCCGCAACCTCGTTTAGGGACCAGATAAAAATAATTGGTAAAAACACTGGAAATTCGGTAAAAGCATCGATCAGCGACGTTTCTTCGACTACCGATAAAAAAACCGCTCACCTAAACGCAAAAGACCAAAGTGACTCAACATGTACCGCTTGCCATGATATGACGACCGCTAAATTCCCTTGGCACAAGATGCATCTTACGATCTCGCTTACCGACTTTAAATGTTCGACCTGCCATAAAAAGATCCAAACGGAAACAACGACTTCTGATGGGACCGTCTTTGTCAACAAACGGACTATGGACGGTACCGTCTATGTCGACAGGACCGTATGTTTAAAGTGCCACCGCGACAAGTTTCCCGCTTTCTCGGCGGAACACCAGAAAGTGACTTGGGTCAAGGAACATAAGAATTTTAGAGGTACCGAGAAAAAGAGAGGCGAGGGTATACCGACGATGGTCGAACTTGAGGCCGATTATCCTCAATGCTTTATCTGTCACGAGGAGAAAAACAAAGAACTGAACTTCTGTAAAGATTGTCACGAGTTTCACGACCACAACGACGAGTGGATAAATGGTAAGCACGGTCGGACTGCGCTACTGAAGACAGATTTCGAATGTGTAAAACGCTGCCACGATAAAAAGACTTGGTGTACTTGGGAGTGCCATGAAGGCGTAACACTGCCTCATAATATACCGAAGTGGACCCAGTTCTGGAAGGACGATCCCGGTGCTCCTTGGTGGAGAGCGATCCACTTTCAAGTAGCAGCCGAGAAAGGGGACAGCGTATGCCGACGCTGCCATGATTCACCGAGATCACTTGGCGAGCATCCCGATTTCTGTATGGAATGCCACCACGAACAATTCTATCAAGAGTTCCCGGATCAACTGGGAACACCTTGGAAACCATATGCGATGAAATTCGTAAGAAACAACGGATCCTATAGATGCTGGCAGTGCCACATGCCCGACTTTTGCGTGACTTGCCATACTACCGACAAGAAGCCACCACCTCATACTACATTTGTTGGGCCGAGATAAACATGGCTTGCGCCATACATTGAAAATTTAAAATTGAAGATTGAATCTTGGTCGGTTGTGAAAATTGCCTAGAATACATGATTCATAAAAGGTCTGTGGATGAATTTACGATTAATTGGAAATTTGATAATTTATTCAAGTATGTCAAGCCTAACCTCGTGTATGTCTGTTTCGCGAACAAAATATTCTTTCAAATAATTTTTTTCCATTAAAAAAGGCCCTTTGGCCTTCTCTCTCTTTAATCTTCAATTTCATTCTTCATTTCGGGACAGTGCCGAGTCAGATGCTTTTTCCCCAACGGGCTCCCCAATCCGCCATACTGTCAATTATCTTATCAAGGTCTTGGCCTTTATCAGTAAGACTATATTCGACCCGGACGGGACCCTCGGCATAGACAGCCCTTTGGACTATTCCATGCTGCTCTAGCTCATTTAAACGCTGGGATAACACCTTTGCGCTTATCCCGTCCAGTGACTGTTCGAGTTCACAAAACCGTTTCTTCCCCGAAACCAGATCTCTTATGATGATCGCAGTCCATCGCTTGCCGATAATATTCATGGTTATCTCGACCGGACAACTGCAATGTTCCTCTTTTTTTATGGCAACTGTTTTCTCTTTCATGTATACATAAATCCTTTGGGTATATATCCATCATAAGTGATAAAAAAGTTCTTGACAACTAAAAAGTTAGGTGCTAACTTTCGGTACTAAGCTTTCTTTTTGTTAGTATCAATTGTCAATCCTATAAGGAGGAACCATGGGAGTAGAAAAAGGAGACGTTCTCGATGAGGCCAAGAGATTCGATGAATCCTGTCGATTGGTCGTCGAGGTAGTGGAAGGCGGAGCCGGTTTTTCAAAGATAGACTGTTGCGGTAATGAGTTGACCGCTGAAGACATTGTCGATGCAGCGACCGATGTCGATCGCTCAGATCTTGATGAAAATGAAAAAGAAACCATCATCGACGAGAGCAAGAACAATCCAGAGTCTTGCGGACTCAAAATCAAGGTCCAAGGCGGAGGC
>JAUVQW010000064.1 GCA_030597945.1 Actinomycetes bacterium | reverse complement strand
TCTATGAATCCAGGCGTGGTGCAATTTGATTTAAGTGATCCAGTCACCGATACTGGTAAAATATTTACGGTACATAACGATAGCAATCTACCAGTAAAGATTGATTGGATAGAGACATTGGTTAAGCAATATCCTAAATCAGCAATCGAAGAATATAATGACTATTATTCAAAGCACATCGATTTTATGCATTGGCAATAGAGGATGTAGACATGCCAGATTTTTAATATTTTGGATTTTTAACGCTCTTTTTGAGATACGGTATTCTTTCGACATTTATTTGAAGAGAATGTTTATTGACCACAGTAGTCAACTTTGTCTGATTAGAAGTAATATTGATGAGAGTTTCAACAATATCGAAATCAAGAAATCCCCTTAGATCATTAATCAATACTTGCTGATGATTAGCACCCTTTAATAATAGATCCATGAAGCCTGAAGAAGTGATACTTATGAGCGCGAAAAAGATTTGGCTGTTATGCGAAAAGGGACTTGACTGGGAGGCAGCTATTTCTAATAAAAGTAGGAGCCGCGGATGTCTATACCGTGTCGGAAAGATGTAAATGATATTAGTTTAGTGAGATTAGCGGTTAAAAGGGAAGACTTTAATGATATTATTAAACACTTGGTGGAGCTAGTTATCGTAAGGAAAAAAACTGCATGAGTAGAGAGAAGCCTTTGATATCGATAGTGATCCTGAACTTTAATGGAGAGAAGTTCATCACAGACTGCCTTGATTCGGTTTTGGCCCAGGATTATAGCAATACAGAAGTCATCGTCATAGATAACTTTTCAAGCGACCGGTCACCAAAAATGATCGCCGAATATCTTCCCAAGATCGAAATAGTGAATAATCCAACTAATCTTGGATTTGCCAAAGCGATGAAGATGGGGATCAATAAGTCTAAAGGCGAATTTGTCCTTACTTTAAATGTCGATGTGACATTGGAGCCTGATTTTTTGACTAATGCCTTCTCTTCTATCGTAGGTGATGACCGGGCAGGTTCGGTCTCTGGCAAAATCTATCGTATGGACAGGACAGACCCACCGACGATAGACAGTACTGGCCATGTCATCTATAAAAACAGGCTTTTTACCGACAGGGGTGACGGCCTTCCTGATACAGGGCAATTTAATAAGAGGGAGGAAATATTCGGGCCTTGCGCCGGAGCTGCTTTATATAGGAGAAGCATGCTAGAAGATATTGAAGTGGGCGGCGAGTATTTTGACAGTGATTTTTTTATGTTTTTAGAAGATACTGATCTTAGTTGGAGAGCGCAACTTAGGGGCTGGAAGTCTATTTACACTCCTAACGCTGTTGCCTATCATTTCAGGGGAGGGATAGCTTTAAGAAAGAGTAAATTAGTAGAGATGCATAATTACAAGAACCGTTACTTTATGCTAATAAAAAATGATTCTTTTTCCAGTATAATAAAGAGTCTTCCTCATTTTATCGTGACAGACACATTAAAAGGGGTAGCGTTATTATTTAGATATCCTCCCGCATTGGCAGGATGGGCAGATGTGATTAAAAAATTTCCGGCGATGTTAAGGAAGCGTAAGACTATTCAAAGAGGCAGAAAGATCAGCCAGAAAGAATTTGAAGAGTCGTGGTTGAAGCCGTTTAACTATCGGGAATGGATTGGAAAGCATTTAATTGGTGGGAAAGTAAAATGAGTGAACTAGATGTTGCCATAGCGATAATAAACTGGAATACTAAAGACTTACTTAGAGAGTGCTTAGAGTCGATATATTTAGCGCATCCTTTGGTGAGCTACTCGATAAAAGTTATTGATAATCATTCTGATGATGGCAGCCAGAAAATGGTGCTGGAAGAATTTCCCGACGTCGAATTAGTTGAAAATGCCGGCAATCTTGGATATTCAGCTGCCGCGAATCAAGCGCTGAGGCAAAGTTCAGCGAAGTACGTATTTCTACTTAATAGTGATACCCGAGTCGAGAGAGAGACTATAGACGTATTGTTTGAACACGGGGAACACGATGAAGAAATAGCTATTATTGGACCAATGCTATTAAACACCGATGGCAGCACCCAGATCACCGGAAGAAATTTCCCGAGATTTGTTGACGCCAGCATGCACGCTTTTTTAGGTATTTTTTGGCACATGAATCCTTGGTCCGTAAGATATAAGATGTTGGATTGGGATAGGTCCGGTGATCGTCTGGTAGATTGGGTGTCCGGGGCGGCTATGTTTATAAAGAGAGATGCTGTTGAAGAAGTAGATTATTTTGATGAGAACTTTTTTATGTACGTTGAGGATCTTGATCTCTGCTATCGGTTAAGGAACAAGGGTTGGCAGGTATTATTTACCACGGAAGCGAAAGTCGTCCACCATATTGGTAAGAGCAGCGAACAATCGAACACCAAGATGATAGTGGAGTTTCAAAAAAGCATGTACAGATTCTATGCGAAAAAGTATAAAGAGAGTTGGCGCCGTTTTTTAAAGCCATTAGTCGTGGTCGGTTTGTTTGCGAGGACATTGATGTTGATCACTGCAAGCAATGTTCAAAAAATAATGGCTGAGACGAGGGTCAAGGAAGAGAAAGAGACATAATTGAATAAGGTCTTGATAACAGGCGTTGCCGGTTTTGCCGGGCATCATCTGATTGAGATGTTAAGAGACGAATGCGAGATATATGGCTTTGATCATCGGCCAAATAGTACTTCTTCAGAGATCGATTCTATCGAATATCGCTCAGTCGATATCATCGACGCAAGCCGCGTTGAGGATCTAATTCTTAAGATCGAGCCCGACTATATATATCACTTAGCGGCGATAAGCTCAGTCGCGGCTTCATGGACCGATCAATACCGCACTTATCAGGTTAATATAATGGGACAGATAAACGTAATGGCGGCAGCTTTAAAACTTTCAAATAAACCAAAGGTGATGATAGCTTGCTCCAGCCAGGAGTACGGCGCCGTCAGTCCGGAAGAATTGCCGCTAAAAGAAGAAGCTGACATTCGTCCCGATAGTCCTTATGCGGCAAGCAAAGTATGTCAGGATTTTATTGGGCTTCAGTATTTTATCGGATTCGGTCTCCCGGTAACTAGGAGCCGGTCATTTAATCATACTGGGCCATTTCAAAGCGATACTTTTGTCTGCAGCGATTTTGCCAGGCAAATCGCGGAAATAGAGAGAGGGATAAGGGTCGCCAAGATCATGGTGGGAAATCTCGAGGCAAAGAGAGATTTTACGGACGTAAGGGATGTTGTAAGAGCCTATAAATTGATAGCCGAAAAGGGAAGGGCCGGTGAAGCTTATAATGTCTGCTCCGCAAAAGCGTATTCGGCTCGCGAGATATTGGAGATGTTGCTTGGCCATACAGATATTAAGATAAAAGTAGAAGTAGATCCGGAAAAAAACAGACCGTCGGACGTGCCAATTTTAGTGGGCGATAACTCCAAAATAATGAGGGACGTGGGATGGGAGCCGACAATTGATATGGATAGTACTTTATTAGATTTACTTAATTGTTGGAGAGATCGCTTAGCTGACGAGGGCTAGGCCGTAAGGCGCCGCAGGCGCCAAAGGAGGAGTATATGCAAGCTGTTATACTGGTTGGCGGATTAGGTACCCGCCTTAGACCTCTTACGATGACTTTACCTAAGCCTATGCTACCTCTTGTAAATCGGCCTTTTATCGAATATGTAATCAAACTTTTAAAGAACCACGGGTTCGATGAAATCATCCTCTCGACTGGCTACCTTCCGGCTACATTTGATTGCTTAAAAGATGATTTCTCGAATATCGGCGTAAAGGTAACTTGCGTCAGCGAGTCTGAACCGCTTGGAACGTGTGGAGCTGTAAAAAATATCGAGAGTCTTATCAAAGATACTTTTGTCGTCTTTAACGGCGATATATTAACAGATATCAACTTGACTCATTTGCTCGAATACCATCGCCAAAAGCAAGCTCTGGCGACCCTTGCGTTGACTTCAGTCGACGACCCGACCAGCTATGGCCTGGTCCCTCTAAATTCTGACGGACATGTTAAAGAGTTTTTAGAGAAGCCCAGTTGGGATGAGGTCACAACTGATCTCATTAACGCCGGAACATATATACTTGAGCCGGAAATATTGTCATATGCTCCCTCTGGTGAGAATTACTCTTTTGAGAGAGGTCTTTTTCCACTAATCCTTGAAAAGGGATTGCCACTATTCGGTTTTCCGACAAGTGCTTACTGGCTGGATATTGGTAGTCCGGAAAAATATTTGCGCGCCCATTACGATATGCTCGATGGAAAAGTCGGGATAGGTTTGGATATGGAGCAGGTCCGTCCTGGGATTTGGCTGGGAAAAGATTCCAAAGTAGCCGACTCATCAAATCTCTTTGGACCGGTACTCATCGGACCTAACTGTGAGATAGGTGAAAACGTCAGTGTTACCGGGCCGACATCTATCGGTGAGAACTGTGTTATAAGCGATGGGGTAAGGGTCGAGAGTTCAGTAATTCTTGATGGCTGTCAAATAAGCGGTAGTAGTGTGATAAAAAATAGCATACTTGGGAGAAATATAGAGGTAGGTCGTAAGGTTCATATTGAAGAATGCTCGGTTTTGGGTGACAATATGGCAGTTGGCGAAGAAAACTGGCTAAAAAAAGGGATCAAAGTCTGGCCGGATACAAAGATCGGGCCGGGGACAATAAAATTTTAAACCATTATTGATAAGCACTATAAGGTTATCTACAAAACAGGAGGCAGGTTGCGAGCGTTAATAACAGGGATCACAGGATTCGCAGGAAGTTTTTTAGCTGAATATTGTCTTAAAAACGGCATTGAGGTATGGGGCATCCAAAGATGGCGAAGCAAGATGGAGAATGTGGAAGGGATCATCGAAGACATAAATTTGATCGAAGGTGACATCCGCGATGCAGAATCTGTATATACGGCCTTAGAAAAGTCGAAACCGGACTACATCTTTCACCTTGCGGCGCAGAGCTTTGTCCCGACTTCATGGAACGCGCCAACTGAAACGCTTACCACAAATATAATAGGGCAAGTGAACATATTTGAGACGATCAGAAGACTCGGCCTTGAATGCCCTATCCAGATAGCTTGCTCTTCGGAAGAGTATGGCATGGTCTATCCAGATGAAGTTCCGATAAAGGAGACAAATCCGCTTCGACCGCTAAGCCCCTATGCGGTTAGCAAGGTCGCACAGGATCTCATGGGTTATCAATACTTCCAAAGTTATGGTATCAAAGCGATCAGGACGAGGGCCTTTAATCACACCGGCCCGAGGCGAGGACATGTCTTTGTGACTTCAAATTTTGCGAAGCAGATAGCCGAGATAGAGGCCGGAATAAATGAGCCGATCATTTATGTTGGCAATCTGGAGGCCAAAAGAGATTTTACTGATGTAAGGGATACGGTAAGGGGTTACTGGTTAGCGGCTGAAAAAGGAGAGCCTGGAGAAGTATACAATATCGCTTCAAACCGGACTATCACGATCCAGGAACTTTTGAACAGTCTGCTTGCCCTTAGCGATAAGGAGATTGAAGTACGGCAAGATCCTGATCGGATGAGGCCATCAGATGTTGAGATCCTTTACGGCGATGCTAGTAAGCTGGAGGCAGCAACCGGTTGGAAACCGGAGATCCCCTTTGATAAAACTTTGGAAGATACGTTAAATTGGTGGCGGGAAAGAGTCTGACTATTTGAATCCGGTAAAAGATTTAATGGCTGAGAAGAAGATCACTTTCGGTACGGATGGCTGGCGCGATGTTATCGCCGACAATTTTACTTTTGAAAACGTTACCAATGTTACAAAAGCAATCGCCGACTATGTTTTATCAAAAAATGATCGACCGTGCCTTGTCGTCGGTTATGACACCCGTTTCATGTCTGATAAATTCGCAAAAACCACTTGCGAAGTCTTAGCCGGAGAAGGCATTGACGTATTGTTGACCGGAAGCTTTACTCCCACCCCGGTTGTCTCATTTGCTGTCTGTGATAGGCAGGTCGATGGCGGCATTATTATTACAGCAAGCCATAATCCGGCAGCCTATAACGGCCTTAAGTTTAAAGCCTCTTACGGTGGTTCGGCAAGTTCAAAGATCATGAAAGAGATCGAGAAAATTTACGAGCACAATCGTGAGTTTAAGATCGAACCTAAGTTGATCCCTTTTGATGAATCGATAAATAATGGTGTTATCTCAAGATTTGACCCTTCTCCTGATTATTTTGATAAAGTCTTTTCCCTGCTTAGAAAAGAAGCATTCAGTCCCGACATTAAAGTCCTGATCGATCCCATGTATGGAGCCGGACAAGGTTATTTAAAGAATATCATCGGGGAATTAGGATGTGTTGCCGAGGAGATCCACGGGCAAGTGCTGCCCACATTTGGAGGAGTAAATCCGGAGCCGATAGAGTCAAATCTGTCTGATTTAAAAAGTGCCGTTATAGAGGGAGGTTTCGATCTTGGACTTGCCTTAGATGGTGACGCAGACAGGATAGGCGCCATAGATGATAAAGGAAATTTTGTTGATTCCCACAAGATA
>JAUVQW010000036.1 GCA_030597945.1 Actinomycetes bacterium | reverse complement strand
GAAAGAGATCCATCATGTCCCGTGTTCATCGCGTGGAGCATGTCTAGTGCCTCGCCGCCGCGTACCTCACCTACAATTAAGCGATCAGGCCTCATCCTAAGGCTGTTTTTTACCAGATCCCTAATCGTCACTTCTCCCCGTCCCTCAATATTTGGAGGCCTCGATTCAAGCTGCAAAACGTGCTCCTGGTGGAGTTGAAGTTCGACCGAGTCTTCAATGGTAATTATGCGTTCATCGGGAGGGATAAAACTGGAAAGGACGTTTAGCGTTGTCGTCTTCCCTGAACCGGTCCCCCCACTGACCAAAATATTCAATTTGCCTTCGATACTGGCTTTAAGAAAGGTAGCCGCGTATTGGCTAAGTGTTTTAAAATTAATAAGATCTTTTATCTTCAAGGGATCGGCCGCAAATTTTCTTATCGTAAGTTTTGGGCCGCCGATAGTAAGCGGCGGGATTATCACATTGACACGGGAGCCATCGGGCAGGCGGGCATCGACCATTGGTGAGGCCTCATCAATTCGCCTTCCGACATGCGCTACGATCTTGTCGATGATCCTTCTTAAGTGATCATCGTCCATAAATTCTATCTCTGTCTTATATATCTTTCCTTTTTTTTCCACATAGATGTTGCCCGATCCGTTTACCATGATTTCAGTAATCTCGTCATCTGCTAAAAACGGCTCTATTGGACCATAGCCGAGGATGTCAGCCGTAACACTGGTAATGAGCGCCTTTTTTTCGGCGACCGTGATCTGTGGTATCTCATCTATTGCGATCTCTCTGAATTTTTCATTGATCTTCTGCTCGACTTGTTCACTACTGATCTTTTCTTCATATAATTGAGCTCCGAATTCATCGACTATTGCGTGGTGGAGCTTTCGGTGAAGATCCTCAAAAAGCTTCTTCTTTTCGCTTAATAATTTTGTCTCTTCCCGCATTTGTTGAAAACGATCTCTTAGATTCATGCCGCCTGCTCTTTTTTGCGCTCCCGTTTATCCAGATCGTTCTTAACGGCAGTTGCCATCCTAAAAAAACTTCGCGCTGCCGGTGATTTAGGAAAATAGATAAGAAGCGGGGAACCGGTATTGATCGACATTGGTACAGAGCGGTCCGACGGTATCTCTGTCCATATTTTTATACCAAGTGATCTTTCGATCTCCTGATCGGTCAGTCCCACTTTACTCTTGGAACGGTTTAGTACAAATCTTATTTTATCTTCAGGGTAATCAAGAAGCTGCAGCGTTTGAAGGGTTATAAGGGCTCCTTTAAGTGCCAGCAGATCTACAGTGGCTATCAGGTAGAATCGGTCTGTCTCACTTAGGGCGGTAAGGACGGTATCGTGAAAATATGAGGGACAATCGATCACCACGTAATCGGCGATCTCTTTTAAGATATCTACTGTTTGCCTTATAAGCTCCGGCTTGATAGAAGAAGCAAGCTCCGGTTCGATCGGCGCCGCCAATACTTTAAGGTTATCGTTAAATGGAGTTAGGACTTTTTCCATGTCTTTCGGCGAATAGAAGTCGATATTATCAACGAGATCGCTTATCGATAGTTTCGGATTGAGATTAAGTGTTGAGCTTACATCACCTGAATGAAAATTCATGTCGAAGATGATGACCCTATTTTTTTTCATCGATAAAGCCAGGGCAAGATTGGTCGAAATTATCGTCTTTCCAACCCCGCCTTTTATGCTAAATATGGTAAGGACTTTTGCTAAGCTTGGTTTTTTAGCTTTTTCTTTTTTATTTTCTTCTGCCATTAGCGACTCATTGAAATATTGAATCGAAATTAGTCCCGGCGGTTGGAGAAGACTCGCTGCCTTCCTCGGATTGAAGCCCGGCCCAAATTTCACCAAACTCATTTGCAAAAACTAATTTCTCGGCTTGTTGAGGGGTAAGTGCAACCATGAGTCCTTGTTTACCCGGTTCGGCCGATGAGCCAGAATCCCCATTACTATCCTTTATAGATGGTGTCTGTAACACCTCTATATCTGAAAGAAGGATATTCGTAAACGCGGTTTCAGGATCAGTTCCTTCAAACGAAGCAAATATGCTTACCTTATCTCCTGCCTTTATTTGGCCTTCCACTCCGGAAAACTCATCGACTGGTACGACAACTGCGAGTTGACCTTTTTCAAGCACTAATGGCAGAACACCTTCTTCTTTTTTCTTTTTAAAATTATTTTCGGTAAGTTGCTCTCCCTTACTTAGGTTCGTACTAAGGACCCTGCCGCTTACTTGGCCAGCGGATTCTACAAAGTCATCGGGAAGATATTTTTCTGGTATTTTTCTTTTTTCGATCGATTTGGATTGAATTAACTCATCCATTGTTTTTCCTTTTGACACCGGCTCAATAGCTACGTAAGCGTTTTTTCTTTCTTCACCTGCTGTATCATCGGATGTTATTACCCTAATCAGGATTACGACAGCGATGGTAGCTATCAGGCCCAAAAGTATTGCTATGATCAAAGCGGTTGTCTTAGATCTCATTTACCTTTGATAAGTCGATTGCGATAGGTAGATATCTACCCATTTGTTCCGAAGAAGTAAACAGAATATCAATCGACAAGCCTTAGGGTTACTATTCCGTAATCGGGGGGAACTTCACCGCCACCTACACCTTGGACAAAATCGCCGGTTGTAAAGTATCCGGTTATCGTCTTCGGATCTCCTTGGAAGTCATAACCGGTGATATTAAACTCGGCAAAACCGACAACGTCAAACGAGTTACCGGTAACGCTGGAATCATATAAGGGGACCAGCATCTTTGATTGATTTGCGATACGGTAGTCCAAAGCCTCTCTTACGTCGTTTGATACTTTTGCGCCTTCGCCTTGGCCGGAATCGCCGATTGTTACCGCCTGCGGATATCCGTTTCTTATCCATTCCGCGTAATCAGTGGCGTCGGCATTTGTGTCACTAAAATTTACCATCCAAGATACACCCGTAGAGCTATTCTGATCTTTTAGATCGATGGTGACCTCGTTTTCTTGACCGATACTATCAATGAATTGAAAAGGAACGGCAATCGGCACTACGTCAAATACGGAAGAGGCGAGCTCCGTCTTGGCCGTCGCCGTCGCGTCTACCGAGATAGTGTCGACCCCCATTATCTTCGCGAAATAAGTGGCATCGCTTTGAGCGGCTGTAACCGTTATCGTGTCTTCGTCGGGAAATGTTATATTAATGCTGTCAAAATTCCCGTCCGCATTCATGTTTGTGTAATCATTGGCACTGTCATATGCTATCGATTCACCTTTATCTAGGGCCAGGTCTTGGACACCGGAGAGAGCGGCCGCGTCTACCACCGTCTGTAGTTTGCTTTTCCTTACATAACCTTGCCCGACATCGACCACTAATGCTATCACCATAATTAAAGCCACTATGGTGATCGCCAAGATAACTCCGACGACGCCTTTTTCATTTTTTCTTATTAAATTCATTCTCAACTCTCCATCCTCATAGTGGCGCTACCCGTAAGCGGAATATTGACGCTTCCAAAAAACGGGATGTCTAAGGGAAAATCATCGGTTACGGTAACTACTACCGGCTCTCCTTGAACATTTCCGTTAGGATAAGCGATCGAAACCGATGTCGGATCGGCCGGCGCCGCTCTGTCTCGCACAACCGTCTCGTCATACTTATCGACCGTAGCCAGCCGGGCTCCCTCGCGGGCGGCGTGTGTTATTGCCAGATAGTTGTTGAAGACCAGCCCGAACTGGAATATACCAAAAAGAAGGGCAACAAGAATCGGCAACACTAGTGCAAGTTCCACTGCGCTAGCGCCCTTTTGATCTTCATGTCTCATTTTTTTGCTAAGCCAATACATATGAAACATCTCACTTAAATAATTATGGCCAAAGATTACCTTTTTAGCGCTTACACCCTTTACGCTTTCAATAACCTTTGGCCATCTTTTATTCTTTAGGCTTCTCTATCTATATTCCGTTGACTATGGACTGGAATATAGCGTTAAGTCGACCGCCAAGTAATATGACTGTTGCGATAATAGCAAGAGCAATTAATGATACTAATAAAGCATATTCGACGGCGCTTGCGCCTCTTTCGTCTCTTAACGCATCTAATCGTGCCAGCATATAAGTAATCATTTGACACCCTCCCTTCTCAAGTTGAGCAGGTAAGATTATCTCAATTTATTAATACCCACCCCCATGGTAGGTAAACGGAGCTAGAAGAGTAAAAATAGAAGAGTCATGCCTGGTAATGATATGTAAAATAAAAAATCACATACAAATGTATAATACCATTTCGTGCTGGATTAGGGGGGATGATAATGTGGTAGAATTACCGGGCAACCGGTGAAAAGGATTTTTTTGTTTCTGGAGGTAAAGGACCTCTCCGTCAAGATAAACGGAGATTATGTGATAGAAGATGTCTCATTCGACATCGAAAAAGGTGACATCGTCGCTATAATCGGTCCAAATGGCGCTGGAAAGACTACTCTTCTTCACGCGATCATGGGGCTGATCCCCTACGAGGGCAATATTCATTGGCACTCCGTTGCAAAGATCGGCTATGTTCCCCAAAGATTCAAATTCGACCATACTTATCCGCTCACCGTTGAAGAGCTGTTTCTGTTAAAGACGGGGCAGAGATCTTTCTGGTTTTCATCTAACGCCCAGATAAATGATATAAAAAAAGCTCTATCTCATACAGGCGTCGAAGAACTTAGCGGCAAACGGGTGGGAGAGCTTTCTATGGGACAGTTGCAACGGGTATTTATTGCTTATTCTCTATTTGGAAAACCGGATCTGCTTCTATTTGACGAACCGACCGCCGGCATCGATATCGGCTCAGAGATGAGCATCTATGGATTATTGCGGGAGATTAATCATGAGCTTGGCATCACAATCGTCTTGGTCTCACATGATCTAAGCATCGTCTATCAATACGCAAACAATGTTATCTGCATTAACCGCAAGATGGCCTGTTTTGGCATGCCAAGCCAGGTACTGACACCTGAGCAATTAAAGGAACTATACGGGCCTCATATCGGTTTTTACGAACATGATCATGGTGATGAGGAAGATAAGTCATAAGAAGAGTCAGGAAGATTAGATAAAATGGAGTTTAACTTAGGCCTCAGTTTCGTCGTCGGTGCCGTCGTCGGAGTCAGCGCAGCTCTACTAGGCATATTTATCGTCTTATACCGGTTATCGTTAGCCGGGGACGCGCTATCGCATGTGGCACTTCCGGGCATCGGTATCGCGGTGCTGGTCGGGATCAGCCCGACGATAGGAGCAATCGTTTTTCTCTTTGCCGGGGTCATAAGTATTATCATGATCGAGCGCTATACAACGCTTCCGATAGATGCGATTGTCGGTGTTTTTTTTACTACCAGTCTGGCGATAGGGGCGCTGCTTGCCCCTTCATCGGAGGAGCTTCTCGAATCACTATTTGGCGAAATAACCGGTATTTCAGCTATCAACGCGATACTGGGGATCTTTTTTGGGTTGGTGGTAATCGCCCTTACTTTATATAAGTATAAGGATTTTACCAGGCTTACTCTGTCGACCGATTTCGCTCAGAGCGAAGGCCAATCGGTGGAATCATCGGAATTTGCCTTACTTTTGCTGCTTACTGTCATGATAGCCATAGGGATTAAGATCGTCGGCATCCTTCTGCTCGGAGCCCTGATAATCATCCCCCCGGCGGCGGCTAAAAATATCGGTAGAAGCCTTCGGACTGTTACCATTTTAGCGGTATCGATCGGCTTTATTGCGGTAATCGTGGGGATGGTACTGGCAAATTTTCTAGATCTTCAGCCCGGCCCTATGATAGTGCTGACTAATACCGCGTTTTTTATTCTTTCACTGATAATAAGGCGCAGCTGATCCTCACAACTTTTGTTTCTCGCCGGCGGCGCTCTTAGCAGCTTCGTAGACCCGCTTTAGTGGGACATTATGTTTTTCTGCTAATGCTTGGCATTCGTCATATTCAGGGGACATGCTAACAACTTTATCATCAAAATAACCGATTTTAACCGTTACTTCCCCGAAGATGGTCCCGACGCTTATTATTTCTCTTCTTAAAGCATGCCTTAGTTTCGTCGAGACTCTTACACCCAGCGTATCCGTTTCGGAAAATATTAATGAAAGAAATTCCCGTTCATCAGAGATCGGTAAAAGGACGCTAAGAGCGGTAGCCAGGCGATTTTTTTTCATATTTATCGGTGTTGTCCATACGTCGAGCGCACCTTTTTCAAGAAGTTTCTCAATTAAATAACCGATGATCTCAGGATCGTTATTATCTATATTGGTCTCTAGTAGAGTAACTTGTTCGAGGTCGGCAAGGTCATCACTATCTCCTATGAATAACCGAAGCAAATTGGGAAGTTCCAATTTTTCCCTGCCCGAGCCGTATCCGATAGATCCGACTCGCATCGGCGGCAGATCTCCGAATTCGTCTGCGAAAGAACTGGCGATTGCCGCACCTGTCGGTGTGACAAGTTCGCTGGTTATCCCCGATGAATATATTGGGATATCTTTTAATATCTCAGCCGTTGCCGGTGCCGGGATAGGTATCATACCGTGTTGGCTTCGTGTCATCCCTATTCCGGTGGGAAGCGGTGAGAAGATGATCTTATCGATCTCGAGAATTTCAAAGCCTATGGCAGCGCCGACTATATCGATGATGGAGTCGATAGCGCCGACTTCATGAAAGTGGACTTTATCGATATCAATGCGATGGACTTTTGCTTCAGCTTTAGCAAGGATCAAAAAGACATCCTTACTTTTTTCTTTAACGAAAGCGGAAAGGTCGCTATCATCGATCATCTTTTCGATATTCGACCAGGTCCTGATGATCCCTCTTTCATATGCAGAGACAGATATTTTCGTCGCTCCGATCTTTCCTAATAAGACCGGCTTCTATTTTATCTCATATTCAGTGAGCGGAAGTTTCTCCAGCTCTGTTTTTAATTGGTCAAAATCAACGCCGCTTTCCAACAAAGCGCCGATTACCATATCGCCGCTTATACCGGAAAAACAATCAAAATACGCTACCCTCATAAAGGCTCCTATCTGCTAGTTCAGTTAGAACCGCTGTTAATAATATGCGCAAGATAGCCCGCTCCGAAACCATTATCTATATTTACGACGGCGACGCCGGGAGCGCAAGAGTTCATCATTGTAAGGAGAGCTGCCAGACCATTAAAACTGGCACCGTATCCGACACTGGTAGGGACGGCGATAACGGGCACGGTAGAAATGCCGGCGACCACGCTTGCCAGAGCCCCTTCCATGCCGGCGATGACAATGATGACATTTGCCTTGTCGATCTCCTCTTGATGGGAGAAGAGGCGGTGTATGCCGGCGACGCCGACGTCGGCGACCAACTTTGATTCGCTTCCAAGAAAATCGGCAGTGACGATAGCCTCTTCTGCGATTGCCTGATCCGATGTACCAGCTGATAAGATAAGAACAGATCCCGTATTTTCAGTTTCTTCGGCCTTTAACGTTATCGTGCCTGAACTTTTATAATAAATTACTTCTTCGAACTCTTCTTTTATTGCTTTGTACTGCTCCATAGTTGCCTTTGTCGCCAACAATTTTCCGCATGTACCCAGCTCTATAGCTATCTTTCTTACTTGATCCGGCGTTTTTCCGGGACAAAATATGACCTCATCGTGGCCGGTTCGATAAGCTCTTCCGTGGTCGATTTTGGCAAAACCGATATCGGAAAAAGCCATTTTTTTTAAGTTAGCGAACGCATTGTCAACCGACAACTCGCCCTTTTCAATACTTTTTAAAGTCTCTCTTAATAATTCGTTATCCATTTGCTTTTAAATATACTTGTTTGATAGTTAAAGACAATCATAAAATATTTTTTTCCATATAAATGCCACTACTATATAATTATGTGCCATATCGTTATCTATTTATTAAGGAAAGAAGCCCGATGATAAATGATTTTGATAAACTTCATATTATCGCCTGGGGACTGCTGGCGATTATTTCGATCTGGCTAGTGGTCCTTACGATAAAACTTAAAAAGATAAGCACCGAAAAAAAGCGTGTAGGATCAAAACTTATAAGTAGTGATAACGCTATCGACGTGCTAAGCAACCTTATTAGCGATATTGAGGAGTTGTCACGACGCCAATTGTCGCTTGCGGATGTCTTAAAGAAACATCATAAAATGATCAATGAATCAATTAGAGCTGTGGGCCTAGTAAGATACGACGCCTTTCATGATATAGGCGGTGAATTCAGTTTTTCGGCCGCCCTTTTGGACGATAATGGGGATGGGTTGATCATCTCTTCAATCAATGGGCGAAATGAAGGAAGAGTGTATACCAAGCTCATTACCGACGGAATAGCTTCGTCTTCGCTTTCAGTAGAGGAAGAAGAGGCTGTCGCTAAAGCGCTATCATCTTCTGCAGATTATACTAGTGAAGAAGTAATCGAACTGGGGTCAAAAGGGTGACGAAGTCAACGATTGGATTTCTTGGGCCGCGGGGGACCTTTACCGAAGAAGCGTTAAGAAAGATAATCGATAAGGACCAAAAGACAAAGCCGCTGCCGAGTATTTCCGAGGTAATCAATGCTGTCCAAAAAGGCGAAGTCGATAAGGGATTTGTGGCGATAGAGAACTCTATAGAGGGCTCAGTCAATACTACCCTGGATGTATTGACATTCGAGGCTGACGTCCTGATCGAACAGGAATTTGTCTATGCGATCTCCCATAATTTGATAAGTCGTTTCGACCTCACGAAAGATAAACTGGAAACGGTCATCTCTCATCCGCAAGCTACAGCTCAGTGCAGAGGATATCTTCTAAAAAATTTTCCGAGCGCAAATATCGAAGCGGCAAACGCGACCGCTGAGGCGGCTAAGATCGTCTCCGAAGAAAGGGCTAACGCTGCTGCCATTTCCACAAGGCTTGCCGCAGAGATCTATGGGCTAAAGATCTTGGATGAGAATATTCAAGATTTTAAGGATAATCAAACCCGGTTTGTGATGCTGGGCGATAAGATTTCCAAAAAGACCGGTCGGGATAAGACGTCTATTGTCTGTTTTATCAAGCAGGATAGGCCGGGAAGTCTTCTGGAAATATTGCAAGCGTTTGCTAAAAATGATGTTAATCTTACCAAGATCCAATCACGGCCTACAAGAAAAGCTCTTGGCGAATATTACTTTTTTATCGATCTAGAGGGCCATATCGAGGATGAAAATATCTCGACAATAATAAACGGGCTGCGAAAAAAGTTAAGAGAGGTAAAGCTGCTCGGTTCATATCCGAAGGTGACGAATAATGATTGATCTCAGGTATATTCGTGAAGACGTAGAAGTAGTAAAAGATGCTCTTAAAAAAAGAGACGTTGTTGTCGATCTCGATGGACTTTTGGAGCTCGACAAGAGAAAAAGAGATATTCTTCAGGAGATCGAGACCCGAAGGGCCACAAGAAACGAGAATTCAAAAAGCGTTGGCGAGCTGATGAAGAAGATCGGGATATTGAAAAAGGATGGCAATCCGAGTGAGGATCTTGAAAAAAAAGCTGGTGAGATCAAGGAAGCGACTTCAAAGATTGGCGAAGAGATAACCGAGCTTGAGGGGCACTT
>JAUVQW010000017.1 GCA_030597945.1 Actinomycetes bacterium | reverse complement strand
TTTGAGCCGAGTGCAATGAACCCATAAAAGAAGCGAGGCTAAGAGCCTTACCCTATGCGGATCTCTGTGTAAGTTGCAAATCAAAACAAGAAAAGTTGCCAAGGATAATGGGGCATACCTGCTAGTCGTAGTCGCCCTAATAGTAATCGCAGCTGACCAATTCACCAAGGCGATCATTAGAAGAAATCTCTCGATTGGAGAGACCTTTTCAATAATCAGAGGATTCGTCCAGTTAAAAGGGGTAGAAAATCCCGGAGGAGCATTTGGGCTTTTCCCCGGAAGCCAGATATTCTTACTGGCGGTCTCCATAATTGTCGTTATCGTCGCAATCATATATTGGATGCTAAATCGTCCTAACGAGCCGATAGTAACTATGTCGTTTGGGCTTATTGTGGGTGGTGCCATCGGAAACATGATAGACAGATTCCTCTTTAATAATGTCACCGACTTTATTGATTTTCGCTACTGGCCAGTTTTTAATATCGCTGATTTAGCGATCGTTATAGGTATGATCCTATTTTTAAATGCCTACCTCAAAGATGAAAAGAGAGCTCGTGACCGATCAAAATGATAAGAAGCTGAAAGACGTAAACAGTATTACTTTGATTGTCGGAGATGATGATAAAGGCAACAGGTTAGATCAAGTTGTAAGTTATAGGACCGAAATTCCATCACGAAGTGCCGTACAAAATCTTATAAAAAATGAGTACATACTTGTCGATGGAAAAATAGCAAAGAAGAACCAGAGGCTTACGGTAGGCCAAATTATCGATATAGATACCAGCCCGCTTATTGAGGTTCCGGTCAAGGGAGAAGACATCCCGATCACTGTTGCTTATGAAGATAATGACATTATAGTAATCGATAAAAAAGCGGGAATGGTGACTCATCCTGCGATTGGCAATCGGGAAGGAACTCTGGTAAATGCTTTGCTTTTTCTTATAGATCTGCCTCCGTCCGGTGATAAAGACAGGCCTGGAATCGTACATCGGTTGGATAAAGATACATCGGGACTTCTCATCGTCGCCAAAAATATCGACTCCTATGAGTCGCTGATAGATCAAATAAAGAATCGTGATGTCAAAAGATACTATAAGGTGCTTGTAGACGGTAATTTCGATGAAGAAAGCGGTGAAATAATCGCGCCGATCGCAAGAGATCTAAATGATCGCCAAAAGATGGCCGTTTCGGTCTCCGGAGGTAAAGAGGCTGTTACCAAATTTAAAGTCATAGATAAATTTGATAAAACATCCTATCTTGAAGCCTCACTTTTGACCGGCAGAACACACCAGATCCGAGTTCATATGAATTACATCGGCCACAAAGTCATCGGCGACTCTGTATATGGAACGGTCAAATATGATATGAATACCGGTCTTACCAGGCAATTCCTGCATGCTTGCCGTCTTAGATTCACACATCCAATAAGCGGCCTTAAAGTAGATATTGAGAGTAAATTGCCAAAAGACCTGGAAGAAGCACTTAAATTTTTTAAGAATAATTAAAAAACTTGTTTGACAAGCAACTTTATTAGAGTAATAATTAAAAAACCGCTTGTTACTTTAATCACAAGGTAGCATAGAAAATGACCTTTCAAAACGGGATCAGCTTCGAAAGTTAGGGGTGGTAGTCTAAAAAAAAATAATTTAGTTCATTTAAGTCTTTTATTAATTAGGTTAGTTGAAAAAGGAGGAAATGTGGCACTACCAAATCTATCGGACGAAGAGAGAAGGGCGGCTCTTAAAAAGGCGGCAGAAGCAAGGCAAAAAAGAGCAGCTTTAAAAAAACAACTTAAGAACGGTCAAGTCGACCTTAAGCAAGTTCTTGCAAGAGAAGGAGATCCAATAGTAGGCAGGATGAAAGTCGGCAATCTATTAGAATCACTTCCCGGAGTAGGAAAAGCCAGAGCTCACAAAAAGATGGAAGACTTAAAGATCAGCCCAACGAGAAGGGTGCAGGGTCTTGGCTCTAACCAAAAAGAGAATTTATTAAAAGAATTTGCCTAGAATAAATGTCTGAAATAGGCAAACTATTTGTAATTGTTGGCCCCTCTGGGGTCGGAAAAGGGACTCTTGTCAAGCATTTGATGAATAGGGTCCCTTATCTTTTTCTGTCAATTTCAGCGACTACCAGATCTCCCAGAAAAGATGAGAAAGACGGGATTAATTATTATTTTTTAAAGACAAACGAGTTTGAGGAATTAATTAAGGCAGGCGATTTTATCGAATGGGCGACCATTTATGGTAATTACTATGGAACGCTAAGGGAAAAGGTCGAGCAGAAACTTTCTTTACCAACAGATGTGATCCTGGAGATAGATGTTCAGGGAGCAAGGCAAATAAAGGAGAATGCCGATAAAGCCGTATTTATATTTATTAAACCACCGTCTGAAGAGGAACTTAAAGAACGATTAAGAGAAAGAGGCACTGAAACCGCTGATGAGATCGAAAAAAGATTAAGCATAGCAATTGAAGAATTAAAGTCGGAGAGTGAGTTTGACCATGTTATTATTAATGACAATCTTAATGAAGCTATTGACAGACTAGTTGATATTATTATTAAATATCGGGAATCAAATACAATCAACTAAAAGGGAGGCATAAGATGATAAGAAATATGGATGCATTAGTTGATAAAGTGGATAGTAGATACACTTTAGTGATCCTAGCGGCTAAGAGAGCTCGCGATATTAATAATTACTTAAACGGTCTTCAAAGAGGGGAACTCACTCATGTAAGGGGTCCCCAGATTGATATGATAGGCGAGAAACCGCTTACCATTGCCTTTGAAGAGATCGATGAAGATAAAATAACGTACGAAAGAAGCGCTGACGGTATTAAGTAGTAAGATGATTGGCAACTTCAAAGTTATCCTGGGTATTAGCGGTGGAATAGCAGCTATTAAGTGTGCGGACATCGTAAGAGACTTAAAAGGGCTTAGTGCAAAAGTCCTCGTAGTCATGACTAAGTCAGCTCAGGAATTTGTTACCCCCACTACGCTTACGGCAGTCGGCGCCGATAGTGTAACAACTTCACTTTTTAACGATAAATCTGATATGCCTCACATAGATATTGCAAAAGACGCGCAGGTGATGGTTATCGCGCCGGCAACGGCAAATATAATTGCAAAACTAGCAACAGGTATTGCCGATGATGCCCTTACAACTACCGTGCTCGCGCTTAACTGCCCTCTACTAATTGCACCCTCGATGAACGAATCGATGTGGCAAAATGTCGCTACCCAAAAAAATATAGAAATATTGAAATCGAGGGGGGTTAAGATCATCGGTCCAGAGATTGGAAAACTTGCATGCGGCGATATCGGAATCGGTCGAATGAGCGAACCTTTAGACATAATAAGGCGTATCGAAGAACTGACATCCAAAAGAGATCAATTAAGCGGGAAGTATTTTATTGTTACCGCCGGCGGGACGAGGGAACCTTTGGATGAAATCCGATATATTGGAAACAGGTCATCGGGAAAGATGGGCTTTTCCATGGCAAGAAAACTTCTTGAAAGAGGCGCAAAAGTATCACTGATAACTGGACCTACCGAACTTACTGCTCCTTTTGGCTGTGAGTGTATACGAATAGAGACTGTCGATGAGCTTAGAGATGAGGTCTTGAAAAGATATGACGCATCTGACGCGGTAGTGATGGCGGCCGCTGTAAGCGATTATAGATTTAAAAAGCCCGTGCAAGGGAAAATAAAGAAAAGCGAGGGACCTTTAAATTTAACATTAGTCCCGGCACCGGATATATTAAAGGAACTAGGCGATAGAAGATCCAATAAGATATTGATTGGTTTTGCCGCAGAATGCGGAGATGACATAGAAAAGAAAGCAAGAGAAAAACTCGAAAAAAAGAACCTTGATATGATAATAGCCAACCGAGTCGATGATGACCGAATCGGTTTTGACTCTGATTACAACGAGGTAACGATGATAACCTTGGATTCAGTGGAAAAGATACCGATCTCCAGCAAAGACTCGATAGCCGAAAAAATCGTTGAAAAATTTATTTTCTTAAAGGAAAAAGCGCTAAGGTCTATATAATTGACGAAGGTTGCTACTTCTGTTATTTTTTAAATAATTAAATATGTTCTCTTATGTAGAGAGGTGGAGGGACAGGCCCAAAGAAACCTCGGCAACCCGAAAGAGTCGGGTGCAAATTCCTGCAGAGTGAGGTTCTGAGAGATGAGAGGCGCTTTTACTGCCTTCTTCATCTATGAAGAAGTTTTTTTTTAGCTTATTAATTAAAATATTTAGGAGGATCAATGAGTATTAGCGATAACGAGGATTTTTTATTTACATCTGAATCGGTTACCGAGGGGCACCCGGATAAAATCAGTGATCAAATATCCGATGCAATACTAGATGCCATCTTTACAGATGATCCGATGGGAAGAGTCGCTTGTGAGACGCTAGTCACAACGGGCATGGTCGTCGTTGGCGGAGAGATATCGACAAGTACTTACGTGGATATTCCAAATATCATAAGAGAGACGATAAGAGGGATAGGCTATACCAGAGCAAAGTATGGTTTTGACTGTGATACCTGCGGAATCATGGTATCAATAGATGAGCAATCGGCTGATATAGCTCAAGGAGTGGACGAGGCCTATGAAGAACGCCACGGCGAAGAAGCTGAAGACCACGAGATAAACAAGCTTGGCGCCGGAGACCAAGGAATGATGTTCGGATACGCTTGCACGGAGACGCCTGAGTTAATGCCTCTTCCTATCATGATGGCTAACAAGCTTTCTCATCGTCTATCTGAGGTCAGAATAGCAGAGATACTTCCATATTTAAGGCCTGATGGAAAAACTCAAGTAACAGTCGAATATAAAAACGGAAAACCAAACAAGATCAAGACCATTGTCATCTCGTCTCAGCACAAACCGAACATAGAGATCGAGACGCTTATGAAACCGGATCTGGTTGAGCATGTACTAAAACCGATACTCCCCGAGGAGCTTGTGGACTTCAATGATCTTGAGTTTTTTGTTAATCCGACAGGAAAATTTGAGATCGGCGGACCGATGGGCGACTGCGGCCTTACCGGAAGAAAGATAATCGTCGACACTTATGGTGGAATGGCTCGTCATGGCGGGGGGGCATTCTCAGGAAAAGATCCGACAAAGGTTGACCGCTCCGGTGCATATGCCGCCAGATATGTTGCCAAGAACATCGTTGCCGCGGGACTCGCTGATAGATGCGAGATCGAAATAGCCTACGTTATCGGCGTATCTCATCCAGTATCAATTATGGTCGATACCTTCGGTACAGAAAAAATAAGCAGAAAGAAGATACAGGAACTTGTAAAGGAACACTTTGATCTTCGACCAGCCGCTATTATAAAAAAATTGGATCTTAGAAGACCGATATATAAAAAGACAGCCGCTTATGGACATTTTGGAAGAGACGATAAAGACTTCACTTGGGAGAAGACTGATATGGCTGAAGTCCTAAAAGATGCGGCAAACTGCTGAGCTTTAAATCTTATTACAGTTAATATAATATGCCTTTATGGACCAAAGGCATGCGTATGCTGACATAATCGTCGATCTCTCGGCAAAAGCCGCCGATAAGATCTATCAATACAAAATACCTGAAGAGATCTCCGGCTCTTTACTCATAGGCTCTCTAGTCCTTGTACCATTTAATAAAAGGCGATCACTGGGTTACGTAGTCGGCACATCGAATAAACCCAGAAGACTGAAACTATTAGAGATTATCGATATTATCGATAAAGAACCGCAATTCTCACCGGATTCGATGGACCTATGCCAATGGATATCGAATCACTACCAATGCTCGCTATCGGATTGCCTGAGGCTTTTGTTGCCTCCTGGCGGTACCCACAAAATCAGAAAATTATTCGATCTGGATAAATCGTTGATAGATAGCGATTCGAGAGAAAAGTTAAACGATATATCTTTGCCAGCCACAAAAAATATCTTTATAACAAAATTAGGTAGAAAATTTTTTGAGAAAGAGCTAAAAAAGGGATCTATTAAAGTGGTATATAAGCTCGCCGCCCCCCGAGTGAGCGTAAAGAAAAAACGAATTATAACCCAGGGAAAAAGTGGTAACCCACTTGATCATAAATTAGGTGAAAAACAAAAGAAGCTGCTGGAAATAGTCGTTGATAAAGGTGAGCTAGGCGAAAGCGAGCTTCTGAGCATGGCAAAGGCGGGCAAAAGCTCCTTGGATAGCCTTTTAAAAAAGGGGCTGGTCGAATCTCACGAGTCGATCACCGCCCGATCGCCTAAGTGGATAAACCTAGGTGGGCGAGAGAAGGTCAGGGAGTTAACGGTAGATCAATCAAGCGCCCTTAAATCGATATATAGCTCGATCGATAAAGGTGAAGGAGACATCTTTCTTCTTAAAGGAGTAACGGGAAGCGGTAAAACTGAAGTCTATCTTAGAGCCATCGAAAAAGTCGTTAAACGTGGTCAGGGAGCAATAGTCTTGGTACCGGAGATATCCCTTACAAGCCAATTAGGTGACTCATTAATTGAGAAATTTAAAAACGAAGTGGCAATCCTGCATAGCAGCCTCTCAGACGGAGAGAGACATGACGAGTGGCATAGGATCAAAAATAAACAGGCCAGCGTCGTTATTGGTGCTAGATCGGCTATTTTTGCGCCACTAGACGACCTCGGGATCATCATCGTTGACGAAGAACACGAGACTACCTATAAACAAAACGTGAGCCCAAGGTATAACGCGAAAGATATTGCCGTACGACTTTCCCTAGCAAAGAAAGCGATAACCCTTTTGGGTTCCGCTACACCATCACTTGAGAGCATGAACGCTTCAGATAATGGTATCTACAAACTGGTCGAGTTACCGGAACGGATCGGCAAACGAAAGCTTCCTAAAATTCAGCTTCTTGATATGAAGAAAGAGATCAAAAGCTCACACCCGGCAATCAGCCAAAAACTCGTAAGCGCAATAGATGATGCCTTATCCAAGGATGAAAAAGTGATAATATTTCTTAATAGAAGAGGGTACTCGTCGCTTTTGTTATGCGGAGATTGCGGTGATGTGCCAAAATGCAGCAATTGCTCGATCTCATTATCTTATCATCGAGGAGAAAACCGATTGAAATGCCATCATTGCAATTTTAGCGTAGCCACATTTTTAAAATGCCCAAATTGCGGCGGTCACAACTTTAAGTATCTGGGCATGGGAACGGAGAAGATTGAGGACAATCTGAGCACTCTTTTTAAAGAGGTGACAATAGTCAGAATGGATAGCGACACGACATCTAAAAAAGGATCGCATCAGGAACTATTAAAGAAATTCAATGATTCAAAGGGCTCTATTCTTCTCGGCACTCAGATGATAGCCAAGGGACTGGACTTTCCGGAAGTAAGCTTGATCGGTGTGATCGATGCTGACGTTGCTCTTAATCTACCTGATTTTAGGGCGGGAGAGAGAACTTTTCAAATGTTGATGCAAGTAGCCGGACGTTCCGGCAGGGGAGAAGTACCAGGAAAAGTCATGGTGCAGACCTATTCTCCTGAGAACTATGCTATACAAGCAGCGGCGCATGGCGATTATGACGCCTTCTACGACAAGGAGATTTCCTTTAGAAAAGAACTTGATTATCCTCCTATCGCCGATCTAATAAACATCGTAATATCGGGAAATATTAAAAAAGACGTTGAAGAAAGGGCAACTGAACTTGGAGAATTCTTAAGAAATCAAAATTTTAATGAAAAAACATTTATAAACGGGCCAGGTGCGGCTCCTATTGAGCGGATTAAAAATAGATGGCGTTGGCACCTCTTTATATCGACTTTCGACCCGGTTGGGGTAAAATCTATTATGTCTAAAAACTGGAGCAAACATTTTATTGAAAAAAAGGGAACGCGCGTTATCGTCGATGTCGATCCGATGTGGCTACTTTAGGAAGATATGAGCAGCTTTCAAATAAAATTATACGGTGATCCTTTACTAAGGGAGACTTCGAAAAAACTTTTAGAGATAAAAGATGATTCAAAAGATCTCGTCAAAGGCATGGCTGAGACTATGTTTGCCGCCGAGGGAGTGGGTTTGGCGGCACCACAGATCGGCGTATTAAAGCGCCTCATCGTGCTGGATATGGGCGATGAAGACTTTGTCGCCTACGTGAATCCTGAGATTACAGAGTACTCGGAAAAGGAAGACATGGACGAGGAAGGTTGTCTTTGTCTTCCGGAGATCCGGGTTCCGGTAAAAAGGTCACTAAAAATCCGATTTAAAGCAACTGACCTTCAAGGAAGAGAGGTCGAGTTTGAAGCTAGTGATTTTCTAGCGAGAATCCTCCAACATGAAATAGATCATTTAAATGGTAAGACAATACTTGAAAACACGTCATCTGAAGATAAGGATAAAGCGATCAGAAGGTTGATGGAGATTTACGAAGAGCTAAGGCTTGAGGGATGAGAGTAGCCTTTATGGGCACTCCGGCGATCGCAGTACCGACGCTGGAGAAATTATATCAACAACACGATGTTGTAGTAGTCATAACTAAACCCGATAAACCTACGGGCAGAAATTTAAAGATCACTCAATCTGAGATAAAAGAGTTTGCCCTTTTAAAAAAAACACCGGTAATCCAACCAACGAGCTTAAAAGATAACCAGCAACATAAAAATGAATTAGAGGCCCTGTCACTCGATGTGGTGGTAGTTGTAGCTTATGGACTGATAATACCAAGGTGGTTGATTGATATCCCTCCATTTGGCTGCATCAACCTCCACGGCTCACTGCTTCCTGAATATCGGGGAGCTGCTCCCATCCAAAGGGCAATTATGGAAGGCAAAAGCACCACCGGCCTGACAACGATGTTGATCGACGAAGGAATGGACACAGGAGACATGTTACTTGAGGTCGAGGTCCGGATTGAAGATGATGACAATAACGGATCGCTCTCGAAAAAAATGGGGCAGGCCGGAGCAGATCTTGTAATCGAGACCCTTGAAGCTTTAAAAAAAGGCAGCATACTAGCTGTTCCTCAAGATGACAAAAAGGCAACGCATGCCGAAATGATCGATAAAGCAGAGATGAAGATCGACTGGAACAAGAAGGCCATAGAGATAGGGCGGCAGGTCAGAGCATTGGCTCCAAAACCAGGCGCTTATACATACATGGATGGTAGAAGAGTTAAGATATTTGAGGTCGAGGCAATTGACGGGGATAATGCCGGGCCCGGTGAGGTAGTTGAAATAGATGGCGAGCTAATAATCGCTACCGGTTCAGGAAGATTAATTATTCTCACACTCCAACCTGAAGGTAAAAAATTGATGAGAGGCGATGAATTCATCCGAGGCTACCAAGTTAAGGTTGGAACAGCTTTTCAATAAATTATTTAACAGATTTGATATAATACTTATTACATAAATATAAAAGGAGAAAGCGATATGTTCTTTGATCCAATGTATTTTATTATAGTCGGACCGGCTATCCTGTTGTCCATGTACGCCCAATATAAAGTCAAATCGACCTACAAGAACTTCTCTAAGGTCGCGGCTCTTTCCGGCATGACAGGCTCCGAGGTAGCTAGAGAGCTTCTAGACTCTAACGGTCTAAGCGGTATCGGTGTCGAACAAGTCAAAGGCGAGTTGACGGATCATTATGATCCTAAGAGTAAGGTCCTTCGACTTTCACAGGGAATCTATAACGGCAGCTCATTATCGGCACTTGGCATTGCCGCTCACGAGGCAGGCCATGCACTTCAAGACCATGCGGGTTATGTGCCAATGAAGATCCGCGCCGGTCTAGTTCCAAGCGCAAGTCTTGGTACAAAATTAGGACCGATACTAATAATTATAGGTTTTATTTTTATGTCAGGAAGCACTCTTGGGAATGGTGTAATACAGCTTGGAATAGTATTTTTTGCAGCTGCAGTCCTTTTCCAGATCGTAACGCTGCCGGTCGAGTTCGATGCCAGCAAGAGAGCGATAACCCTTCTTTCTGACGGAGGATATATAAAGAATAACGAGTATTCGGCCACTAAAAAGGTGCTAAATGCTGCAGCTCTTACATATCTTGCAGCGGCATTGGCAGCCATAACTCAATTGTTATATTTTATTCTCCTTAGCCAGCGTAGACGCTGATAATTGGAAGTACCTTTATTTAAGATAATGATATGGAGATCTCTTGGATAAGGTTCGTCTTTTAGCGCTAAAAATAAAGGACGAGATCGAGTCCAAGAGGTCATATTCACAGATAGAGATATCAAGGACTCTTAAGACTAGAAACGACCTTTCAAGACGAGATAAAGCGCTGATAACTGAGATCGTCTCAGGATCTGTCAGGATGCAAGGGTCGATCGATTGGATGATATCAAATTTCGCACGGCAACCACTTCGCGAGATCGATCCTACACAGCTAAACATATTGCGTCTTGCGATCTATCAGATCATTTACATAGGTAATATCCCCGATTATGCCGCTGTTGACGAGGCGGTAAACCAATCCAGAGACAAATTAGGTGAAGGAGTATCTAAATTTACTAACGGACTCCTTCGAAATTTTTTAAGAAAAAAAAAGAATCTAAAATGGCCTGACAAAAGAGACAAAGTCGCCTATTTTAGCGCTTTTTATTCTCATCCAAAATGGTTGGTAAAGAAATTAATAGATGATTTCGGGGTAGATGAATGCGAGATAATATTAAAAGCTGACAACATAAGACCCAATATCAGCCTAAGAGTCAATACGATCAAAACCTCAAAAGATAAAGTGGTCGAAGAGTTAAAAGAACTTGGTATGACGACCAAGATTAGCCCATACGCCAGTGAAGCGATCATAATTGACGAAGGATATTTTCCTTTAAATATCGTTGATATGGGTCACGTCTATGCTCAAGATGTCTCGTCGATGATCGTAAGCCTTGCATTAGATCCGATAGCAGGGGAGAGCGTTATCGATATGTGCGCAGGGCCCGGAGGAAAAACAACGCACTTGGCCCAGCTGATGAAGAACGAGGGGCAGATCATCGCTGTCGATAAGAACAAAAAACGCCTAGACACCATCGACTCTCTTACCAAAAATCTTGGAGTCGACATCGTTGAATTAATGGCAGGGGACTCAAGCAGACCCTTAAATCTACCGAAAGCAGACAAAGTCTTAGTAGATGCTCCATGTTCTGGCCTTGGCGTACTGTCAAGAAGGGCCGATCTTCGATGGCAAAGGAAAGAAAGCGATATAGATGACCTACAAAACATACAAAAGAGGATTCTTAACAATTCAGCGGATTATGTTAAGAGCGGTGGTAAACTAGTCTATTCGGTATGTACTTTTACGAAAGAAGAGACATTGGGTGTGGTAGATCACTTTTTAAAATCAAGAGATGATTTTGTTGTCGATGACATCGGTGCTTCCTCGGCACTAGATAACGTGATCGTAAGGAATAATCAAATACAGTTAATGCCGTATGATGAAAATTCAGATGGCATGTTTATTTCAAGTTTTAAGAAAAAGTAGAAATATAATAGGCCTACGCTTATTTATAATATAATCCTATTATGGATCGTATTAAGACAAACGAAAGTGATAGTTATTAGATGAAGTGCCCTTATTGCGGTAGCCTTGATAGTAAGGTGAACGACTCCAGAAGCAGTGACGCCGGTGACGTCATTAGACGAAGAAGAGAATGTTTGGATTGCCAAAAACGCTTTACAACCTTTGAACGAGTAGAAGAGACCCCGATAACTGTCATAAAAAAAGACGACGGTCGAGAGCCTTTTAACCGCCAGAAGCTCTTAGACGGGTTGAGAAGAGCTACTGTCAAGAGACACGTCTCCAACGATCAGATAGAATCGATCGTTACCGATCTAGAAGCAGAGCTAAGAAATCAATTTAAATATGAAGTCACATCAAAAAAACTCGGTGACATGGTCCTTGTAAGGCTTCGCAAACTAGACAAGGTCGCTTACGTGAGGTTTGCATCTGTTCATAGAGAATTTCAAGACGTTGATGAGTTTACCTCAGAGCTAAATAAATTAACGCCGGCCTCGAGAAAGAAAACAAGAAAGAGGAGCAAATAGTTGGAGCCAGGTATCCAAATAAAGCTAAAAAAGCTAGACAATGATCTACGGCTTCCCAAAAAGGCCTATGAGGGCGACGCAGGCATGGATCTTCTAAGCGCCGTAGATTTGGAGATGAAGCCGGGAGAAAGAGCTCTGATTGCGACTGGGATAGCGATCGAGATACCCGATGGTTATGCCGGATTTGTTCAGCCCAGATCGGGGCTTGCCATAAATCACGGTATCGGTGTCGTTAATTCGCCAGGCCTTATCGATTCAAATTATAGAGGCGAGATAAAGGTCATCCTTATAAATATGGATAAAGAAGAGACTTTTAGGATAAGAAGAGAAGACAAAATCGCCCAATTGGTTATAAAAAAGGTAGAGAGCCCCACCTTTGTAGTAGTTGATGAGCTAAACGACAGTAAGCGCGGTAAGAACGGTTTTGGCAGCTCGGGCAAGTAATCCGATTTTTATATTAGGCCCGATAATGTATATTATGTTAACTAAGTAATTTTCTATATCGATAACTCCTTTCTATTACTATTCCCTTCAAATCGATCTATGGTTGCTGTTGCGGTTGCTATGGTCTAGATTTTGTCGAAGTCGAAATAAGTGAAGATTAAATTATTATTCTTAAATAAGACCCCTTGTGTTATATAATTCTTACAATAGGTTTTATATAACGGAGGAAAAATGATTACTATTTCATCAAGTAGCGAAATGTCAGTACTTAGAAAGAAAATGCTAGTTGAATATATTACAACAACTGGCTGGCTTGATCTTAACTCTATCTTAGCTTCTAC
>JAUVQW010000125.1 GCA_030597945.1 Actinomycetes bacterium | reverse complement strand
ATCTCAACATTTAAGCAAAGGCTTTGCATTTCTTTTATAAGAACTTTAAAGGATTCAGGTATTCCAGGCTCAGGTATATTGTCACCCTTGACTATCGCCTCATAAGCTTTGACCCTACCGACTACATCATCAGATTTAACAGTCAACAACTCCTGCAAGGTATAGGCGGCGCCATAAGCTTCCAGAGCCCAGACTTCCATCTCTCCGAATCTCTGGCCGCCGAATTGAGCTTTACCGCCGAGAGGTTGCTGGGTAACGAGTGAATATGGTCCCGTCGAGCGGGCGTGTATCTTATCATCTACGAGATGGAGCAGTTTCATTATATATACATAACCGACAGTCACTTCATCCGGGTACGGTTCACCGCTTCGGCCATCAAATAGAGTAGTCTTTCCGCTCCTTGGAAGGCCTGCCGACTCTAATGCATCTCCTATCTGGTCCTCAGTGGCGCCGTTAAATACCGGAGAAGCAACGTATACCGGTTCATTCTTTTCTTTTCCATTTTTACTTAGACCGTGGTGAGCAGCCCAGCCAAGATGAGTCTCCAAGACTTGTCCTAAATTCATCCTGGAAGGTACACCAAGAGGATTTAAAACAACATCAACGTGAGTACCATCGGCCAAGAAAGGCATATCTTCCTCTGGGACTATTTTTGAAATAACCCCTTTATTACCATGCCTACCAGCAAGCTTATCGCCTTCGGATATCTTTCTTTTTTGAGCCACATAGACTCTGACTAACTCATTGACTCCGGGAGAAAGCTCATTTCCCGATGCCCTAGAAAAGACTTTTACATCTATTACCCTTCCGGTCTCCCCATGTGGCACTTTTAGTGATGTATCTCTTACCTCTCTTGCCTTCTCACCAAAAATGGCTCTTAGAAGCCGTTCTTCAGCAGTAAGTTCTGTCTCTCCTTTTGGAGTGACCTTTCCGACAAGAATGTCGCCAGGAAACACTTCCGCTCCGACTCGGATAATCCCGTGATCATCTAAATCTTTTAAAGCTTCTTCACCAACGTTTGGTATCTCGCGGGTGATCTCTTCAGGACCCAACTTAGTATCTCGGGCCTCTACTTCGTGTTCTTCTATATGGATAGAGGTAAGTACGTCTTCCTTGACCAAGCGTTCGCTGATTACGATCGCGTCTTCATAGTTATAACCTTCCCAGGGCATGAAAGCCACTAGCAGGTTCTTTCCAAGCGCTATCTCGCCATGGTCAGTTGCCGGACCATCGGCAATGACGTCGCCTTTTTTTATCTTTTCTCCTTCGGAGACGATCGGCCTCTGATTGATGCAGGTGCCTTGATTTGACCGATCGTATTTATGAAGGTCGTAATTTGTTATTTTCTTGTCTGTTGATTTTATTTCGATATGGTCTGCCGATACATCTACCACTTTTCCCGAAGTCTCGGAAATGACCACTTCTCCTGTATCTTTAACGGCGCGATGCTCAATTCCCGTTCCCACAAGCGGGGCGTCCGTCTTGAGAAGAGGGACCGATTGACGCTGCATATTAGAACCCATGAGAGCCCTATTGGCATCGTCGTGCTCAAGAAATGGGATCATTGCTGTTGCGACACTTACTATCTGCTTTGGAGATACATCCATATAATCTACTTTTTCGGGCTCAACAGTATCGACATCTTCCAGCACCCGGACCAAAACGCGGTCTTCAGTGAACTTACCTTTACTATCAATAGGCGCGTTCGCCTGAGCAATGATATATTTATCTTCGACATCTGCGGTAAGATATTCAATCTGCTCAGTTACCTTACCTTTCTTTACCTTTCGATAAGGCGTTTCGATAAAACCAAACTCGTTGATCCTGGCGTAGGTTGCAAGCGAACCTATCAATCCGATGTTTGGACCTTCAGGTGTCTCGATCGGACACATACGTCCATAGTGGGAAGGATGTACGTCACGCACTTCAAAACCTGCTCTTTCACGTGAAAGCCCTCCCGGACCAAGTGCCGAAAGACGGCGTTTGTGAGTAAGCCCGGCCAACGGATTCGTCTGGTCCATAAATTGAGAAAGTTGGCTCGATCCGAAAAACTCTTTTAAAGAGGCGACAATCGGCCTTATATTTATAAGCGCTTGAGGTGTAATCGCTTCAATGTCAAGGGTGGTCATCCTCTCCTTGACAACTCGCTCCATCCTAGCCCAACCGATTCTGAACTGGTTTTGTATCAATTCACCGATCGAGCGAATTCGCCTGTTGCCAAAATGATCGATATCATCTATGTTGCCCTCACCTTTTTGAAGACCGACCAGATATTTTACGGTTGCTAAAATATCTTCCTTTGTCAGAGTAGATGTATTTGGATCTTCATCGCTCTCCAACTTTTTATTGATTTTATACCTACCGACCCTCGCCAGATCATAGCGGTGCTCGTTAAAAAAGAGGCTGTCGATAAGCGTGCGAGCGCTCTCGATCGTCGGTGGCTCGCCCGGCCTGAGTCTCTTATATATCTCGACTAAAGCTTCCTCTTGCGTAGTCGACAGATCTTTTTCCAGTGTATTATGGACTGATGGAGCGTCATCGAGAAGCTTTAGAAGCTCATCGTTGTCTCCAAAACCAAGCGCTTTTATGAAGGTGGTCGCCGGCTGTTTTCTTTTCCTATCTATCCTCACATACAATATGTCACGCTTGTCAGTCTCGAATTCGAGCCATGCTCCGCGACTGGGGATGATCTTGCATAAATAGAGATATTTATCTGTGGTAGGTTCTAACTCTCTGCTGAAATATACTCCCGGAGATCGGACCAATTGACTTACTACCACTCTCTCCGTGCCATTTATCACAAAAGTGCCCTTCTTTGTCATAAGAGGAAAGTCACCCATGAATACTTGCTGCTCTTTGATCTCCCCAGTCTCCTTGTTGACGAAAGATACATCAACAAATAGCGGAGCGGAGAATGTCATATCTTTCTCTTTACACTCATCGATCGAATACTTGATATCACCGAACTCATAATTACCAAATTTGATCGCCATATTTCCGGTAAAGTCTTCGATCGGAGATATATCCTTAAATGTCTCACCAATACCCTTTTTTAAAAACCATTCATAGGAATCTCTTTGAATTGAAATAAGATTTGGTACATCTAGGATTTCTGGTATTTTGGCAAAACTTTTTCTTTTTCTTATACCAGTACTTTTCACCAGGCAGTTCACCCCTCATTAGCTAGAAATGACAGAAAAGATAACAAACGAATAAAATATCATTATGAATACTTATTGTCAAATTAAATATTAAAAAATGTTTATTTCCATTTCATGCCGCTCTTAAAAATAAAGCTTCCTTTTTAACGTATAAAAATGACCGGCAAGGATTATCTTGACCGATCATTCTTTTTTCCGTAGTTAGATATTATTTTAGTTCTACAGTCGCACCGGCTTCTTCGAGTTGCGCTTTCATCTTTTCCGCTTCTTCTTTGGAAACGCCTTCTTGAACGGGTTTAGGTGCTTCATCAACTAAAGCCTTAGCCTCTTTTAGGCCAAGACTTGTCATTGCCCTGACTTCCTTAATAACCTGGATTTTTTTATCTCCGGCACTAGCTAGAACGACATCAAAAGTGGACTTCTCTTCTTCGCCACCAGCATCCGCCCCAGCAGCAGGAGCTGCCGCAACGGCTGCCGGAGCAGCGCTTACGCCAAACGTATCTTCCAGTTCCTTAACGAGATCTGAAAGCTCCATGACCGACATGCTCTTTATCTCTTCAATAAACTCTTCTGTCTTCATCGATCCTCCTTTTTTTTCACTTTTAACTGCAGCTTTTTTAGGTTTATCCTCTTTTTTGGCTGCTTCTTTTTTCGGTTTTTCTTCCTTTACTTCTTCCTTTACTTCTTCCTTTACTTCTTCCTTTACTTCTTCCTTTACTTCGTCGGCGACTTCGGAAGTCTCTTGCTTTTTATCTTCTTTCTCTT
>JAUVQW010000149.1 GCA_030597945.1 Actinomycetes bacterium | reverse complement strand
GCCTGCAGAAAGATTAGGAAAACCAAGGCTACCGGCGCTAGCCGCAGTCGTGATTTCTGGAAGTGAGGTAACGAGCGCTACCAGAACAAGGCCGACCCAAAGCCCTCCAAGGTCGGTTTTCTTAGCAATTGCATCTCCCAGCCAGCTTATAAAGCTTCCGGTGATTATGATGATGAGCGCAGTGAATAAAAATAGCGGCCACTCACTCAAAACTCATTCCTTTTAGCTGTTCAACTATAAAATAATTAATGATCATGTTTATATATATCTCACTTGGCTTAGAAATATTGTAAAAAGAGTTTGTCGAAGACTTAGGAGTTCAAATTAAAGTTAGCGATCAACCCTAATTCTTTTGCCAGTTCATTCTTTTCCATGCAGAGATATACGGGGATTTTTTTGGAATATGATCGGATATTGAAGGTCATGCGTTCAAATAATAATTTTCTAATCGATATAAAATAGCGAAGTTTGCCATCAAGGCCAGGAACCATTTCCTGGTAAACGATCTTTGATTTGGGAAACTTGAGCTTTATGATAGGCTTTAAGCCCGGGTTAAATCTAAGAGCCCCAAGACTTATCCAAGCTATACCAGCCGGATCGATAGTTGAGAATATTTGGTCCACTACTTTGCCGTAATCATCTTTCCAACCACTGTAATAGATAAGGGGATCAAAATGAAAGCCAACACTATACCCGGCCTCTTGAGCTCGTTTTGCCGCAAAAATCCGATCCATGATCGGATCGGCTTCGGGCTCTTCTTTGTCTGCCACGGTTTGGGAATTTAGCGACCACGAAATGACGACTCTTCCTTGGTGGTCCAGATCAAGCAAAGAGTCTACTTTCTTACTCTTAGTTTTTATCTCAAGTGCAATATTGGATATAGCACTCAACTTTGGAACAAGGATTTTATTTAAGTCGGTCAAATCATCAAAGCCGATGCTATCAATAAATTCGCCGGTCCCGATTCTAAGTATTTTGTTTTGAGAATCCGCACATACCGCCTCGACCTCTGATATCAGATCATCGATGTTGGCGTAGACAATAAAAGGGGTGTTCATATAGTGATGTAAAAAGCAATAGGTACAACCTGTCTCGCAACCGATACCGACGTTTAAAACATGATACTGGCAGCAGTTATACGCGGGAGTCCCAGGGCATCTTTTGACAAATCTACCCCGCTGTTTAGCGATTACCAGATCGTCTTTACTGTATTTGTCCTTTCCAAGCTTGACGCGGTCGACAAATGATACCGGGGCGTAATTATACTTCGAGATGATGTTCTTAGAGATCTTTAAAGCCGCTACGTCCTTTTCAATTATTATCTTCTTCGGTCTCAAGAGCTTCCTTTACGAGGTTTATTTCTGATATGCGTTTGATCGCTTCGATTTCTTCATCCAATCCATTTTCATACTCATAGACGATCTCGATCATTAAACGTTTTGATTCAAAATATGGAATGGGAGTTATCTTCATATTTGTAGGCAAAGCTAAGTCTTTTACGTGCCTTCTAAAGCGAGATAATGCCGCCGAATGTCTTGGATATCTTAGCTTGTAGAGGGCATTTTTTAACTTTTCCAATCTTTTAGGAGCGCTTTCATTATCATTCTCGAGTATCGCCTCAATATCAGGTAGAAGCAGTATCTCCTCGCAACCTATTCCGTCGCGGCCTGCAATATCGCTAAGAAGGTCTCCCAGTATTTTCTTCCAATTCTTTCCTGGGCGAAGCCCATAGCTCTCAATCTTTTTTAAGGCCTTGTCCGGGTTGTTATCGCTCATCAAGCACCGTTTTTACGTCTTTTTTTATTTGCCTTAAAGCTCGGATATCAATACTGGCTGCTTTAATATTATCTCTTACTTGCTTGGAATCTTTTGCCCCTGGAATCACCGTAGTTACTCCCGGTTCTTCTAACAATAAAGATAAAGACAGTTCGGTCAAGCTAATGTCGATATCTTTTGCTATCTCTTTTAGTTTTTTTATTTTTTTGCTGTAGAAGAAAAACTCTTCCTTGAATCTCTCTATATGTCGGCGGTGATCCCCTATTGGAAAAGTGGGTCTTTTATCAAATTTACCGGTGAGCAAGCCTTTAAATAGTGGCTCGTAAGCGATGAAGCCGACACTATTGCTGGAGCACCATGGCAACAGTTCTTCCATAGCGTTTAGGTCAAAGAGATTAAGTCGTCCCTGATAGCTTATAAAATTTGGGAATATTTTCATTTTTTTTAGTTGGTCTATCGATAAATTGCTAGCCCCCCACGAAGCAACTAAACCCCTCTCGACCAAACTCTCCATCTCCATAGCTGATTCCTCCAGATCCCCCATTGGATCGGGCCAGTGAATTTGGTAGAGCTCGATCCTCTCTCTTTGAAGCCTGCTTAAGCTTTTTTGGCAAGCTTCTCTTATGTATTCGGATGACAAATCGTGCCTTAATTTTCCTTTATTATTCCATCTGAGCCCGACTTTAGTTGCTATAACAATATCTCTTTTATTCTTAAAAACCTTCCCGAGCACTATCTCTGAATGGCCAAGGCCGTACATATCCGCGGTGTCGAAAAAATTAACACCACTATCCAGCGCCTCTTTGATAGCTGATTTTGAGTCATCATCGTTTACCGGCCCCCACTTATCACCGCCGATAGCCCAAGCTCCAAGCCCGACTACCGATACTTGCAGATCATCTCTTCCAAGCGACCTGTACTTTATAGCCGATCACCAACTTTTTCGTATTTCATTATTATGGATTCATATTTCAATACATCATCTGCGCGCTCTCTTTTTCTAGCTCCATTAAGAAGTATTTGTGACTTTGCCAAAATTGTGTCGATAGCTTTTTCCATTTGAACAGGGGAAAGTGGATAATGATCTAGAATTTTTTCTAAAGATGTGACCCTAAATCGATCCATACCCCAGTATTTTTTAGATAACTGGTCGCTATGACCCCCTGTTTTTACTACCAGCTTGTCGTTGATAAGACCGACCTGGTTATTGGAGGTCAACCTCAACCAAATATCATAATCTTCGCAAGCCGGCAGATCTTCGTCAAAAAGCCCCACACTTGCAAGGAGAGCTTTATTTACCATGACAGCAGATGGGGTGATAAGGCATCTTGCAAGTGACTCTAGAAAAATGTCACCGCCAGTTTTTTTGTGGTATTTTTTCGGATTGATCCGCTTTCCGTTCTTTATCCATACTTCATCTGTCTGAGAGATCAGGATGTTT
>JAUVQW010000061.1 GCA_030597945.1 Actinomycetes bacterium | reverse complement strand
GCCGGTTTTATAGTTATTGCATTTTCGCGGGCACATACGTACTCGGCAAAACCGCCCCAACCACACCCGGATATGTCACCAAATACATCATCTCCAGATTTAAACTGCTCTACGTTTTTGCCAACCGTTTCAATCCACCCTGCTATGTCGGCTCCGAGTATCTTCTTTTTTGGTTTTAGAAGCCCATCACCCATCAATCGGACCATGAACGGCTTACCTCGGAGGAGACCCCAGTCCCAGTCATTTATGGACGTTGCATGAACTTTTATCAGAACTTCATTATCTTTGGGAACAGGTTTTTCGATTTCTTTAAATTCAAGAACATCGGGGGAGCCATATTTTTTATATACAATTGCTTTCATAAGCATGTCCAAAATCTATGCAGTCAATTATATATTATTTATTTCTCAAACAATAAGTAAGCTTGGACAATGAAGTCTATCGGCTTAAAAGAGTGGTGTTATTTTCCTCAATAGCTTTAGTTTCTTTATAATTAGAAAGAACTGCTTTTTGAATATTTTCTCTACATTCGGTTGTTATCGGGTGAGCGATGTCTTTAAAGTCACCGCTAGGCAGCACTCTACTTGGCATAGCAACGAAAAAACCGTCCTTACCTTTGACAATCCTTAAATCGTGGACCACTATCGCATCATCGATGGTGATGCTTGCAAGAGCACAGACTTTTTTCATGTTGACTGATCTGCAGGAAACGTTGGTTATTTTCATTTAGCCTTCTTAAAATTTTATTTTGAGGATTCAAGCCTACGTTGTAATTGTAGTTAATAAATTATAACGGATTATACAATCGAGCGCTATTGTATAAAAATATGAGGCAAACATATTGTAAATGACGAGTGTATTGGGGTTGATATTATAGGGAACGGACGACGAGGGCGGCTTTTTAGGAACTAGGAAAAAATATTTTAGAGAAAGGCGAAGTCAGCTTGATCATGAGGATTTACTATCGCCCTCAGCGAAAAGTGGATTACTTACAAAATGGAAAAACAACCAGTAGCAGCGCCTTAAAGACTTAGGCTAAACGAAAGTCAGTGCCGTACCGGTTTTATCGGCCCGCCCAGTCCTTCCAATACGATGTATATAATCATCATAGGTTTCCGGAAGATCGAAATTGATCACATGGGTGACATTGTCGATGTCCAGCCCTCTTGAAGCAACATCCGTTGCCAGCAAAGCCTGCACCTTGTTCGACCTAAATTGTTTTAATGCCGCTTGCCGTTGAGCTTGGCTTTTGTTTCCGTGGATGGAGGCGACATTGAAGCCGCGTTTTTTTAATTCGTTTAATAATTTTTCTATGCCCCATTTTGTTCGTCCAAATACCAGCACCTTATCGAAGCCGTCTCTTATCAGCAGATCGTGAAGTACGTCTACTTTCGGTTTTCCGGCTGTTTTTACAACATCCTGGTCGACATTTTTAGAGGCTTGTTTTGGTTCAACTGTTATAAAGATAGGATCACTTAGAAAGCTTTGCATGACCATTTTTACCTTTGGCGAGATTGTTGCTGAAAAAAACAGCGAAAGCCTTTTGGCAGGCAAGCGGTCGATGATATGTTTCACGTCAGTTATAAAACCCATGTCAAGCATTCTATCGACTTCATCTAAGACAATCGCAGAAAAATCGGAGAATTGTAGACATCTTCTATTAGCCAGATCTTTTAGTCGTCCAGGAGTTCCGATAACAAAATTTGGTCGTCTCTTTAACTTATCGATCTGTGGTTTTATTGATAACCCTCCGACACACAGAGCTGAAAATAAATTAAGGCCCTTACAGAAAATCCTCAGCTCATCAGTTACTTGGGTTGCAAGTTCGCGTGTGGGAGTTACTATCAAAACTCGCATATTGCGATCGGTTAAAGCTTGGTTTATTAAGGGAATTAAGAATGCCGCCGTTTTTCCTGTACCGGTACTAGCAACACCGACCACATCTTTTCCTTTCAAGACATGAGGGATTGCCTGATCCTGAATGGGTGTCGGCTGCACATACCCTTTGGCCCTTATGTTCTCTTTCAACCTTCTATTGATGGGAAAATCTAAAAAACTATTTTTAGGCAAATACTCTACCTTGGCAGTTGCCGGCGCTGCTCTTTGGACAAGTTGGGATGGATCGAAGGCAGCCGCCTTCCTCTTGGGACTCCTGTTGCCGTGGTGCTTTTTTTTACCAAAGGCACGGTTACGAGAATTTGAAAATGAACGATTTGAATTAGACAAAAAAACTCCTTTTTTATGAACAGAAATGGTAAAAGACGAGAAGCAAGAAATTTGTAAAGCCTATCTATTCAAAAGTATTGCGCCCCAAAATCCTATAACTGCTACTACATTATTAAACAACCGCAGAATCATACTACGAGAGACTAAAAAATGCAAATCAGATAACTTAATTCTCACCTAATTTTGAGAAACGAGCTAGCTTCTTAGCATGTCCGTAGGGGTGTTTTAATACTAATACCTAATAAGGCTTATTCTTGATTGCACACTCTAATCATGACAGTTTGGCTGTAATCAGCTGCTGATCTCTATTTTCAACATCATGGAATACTATGTCTGAAAAACCGGCTCCTTTTAACCATTCGGTATACTCATCAATAGTCCAGGTTCCACCGCTCTCCGTATTTACTAGCATGTTTACACCAAAGTAAGGGGCAGAGGGGCTTACTCCTCTTACGAAATCCAGGATCGCAATCATACCGCTTTCACTTAGTCGATCGGCTACTCTTTTATACAAAGATTTATTTTTTTCCGGTCCATAGATGTGAGTGACATTTCCTAAATAGACGAGGTCAAACCGTCCTTCTGGTAGATCCTCATTGAAATCGCCGGCTTCGAATGACATTCTCTCGTGATCTTCGAGCTCTTTTGAAGTGATCTCGATGACACTAGGCGTATCGAATAATGTTGCAGCTACTCCTTTTTCAGCAAAAAGTTTACTTACTGTTCCCAGAGCTCCTCCGATATCGAGCATCTTCTTGATATCCGGATTCAGTTCTAAACAAATATCTACTACTTTGTTGGCCGTGACCCTGGCATAGACATCCATGGCTCCAACAAATCCCTTGACCGTCTCTGAAAAGCGATCTCCCTCGTAAGGTTTACCGGTTTTTATCACCTCGGGTAGAGTAAGCCAGCGTTCCGCAAGCCTAAAAGAGTGCGATACAGAATAACCTACAAAATCAGGGCTTTCCTCATCAGCTAATTTGTTTTTTATCTCTGTAGAAATCGAATACTGACCTTCGGAGTTGATAATATAGTCCGATCCGGCCAAGGCGCCAAGGAAGACTTTTAAAGCTCTTACATCGGAATTGATGTTTTCGGCGAGTGCCTCAAGTGAGAGGGGGCCGGTTTTTAGGGCTTTAAAAACCCCGATCCTAAAGGCAGTTCCTACGATAAAGAGCTCTTCCCAGCCGCCATCATTAAACCAATTAAATGAATCATAATTAATTTTACCATCCAATTCTTGAAATCCTCCTCGTCTCCTTATGGTAACGCTAAGCAACTATTTAATAGTAAGTAATAAATCAATACATGTTAAGTCCTTATCTTTATTCGACGATAATACGTATATGGAAAAAAAATATCTAGTCATATGAAGAAAGTCGCGATCATCGGGTCAGGTAGTGATTGTTGTCACTTGGTAGATCTATTAAGAGGCAGTTCCGTAATAAGCGTTGCCGCTATTTCCGATATTTCCGATTCTAAAGAATGTAGTCCGGCTGATGAGCTTGATATGCCTGTTTACAACGATTACCGGGAGATGCTCTCCAAGGTCGACTACGATGTCATCTTTGACGTTACCGATAACGAGCTTATTTCTAACGATCTTAAGATGAACGAGTCAGAGAAATTTGATATCGTTACTGGCTCTTGTGCCAGCCTTATTTGTGAGATCATTGAAGAGAAAAAGAAGAGACGGGACGAAACTCAGCGTCGTCTCTCAAATTTTGAGGACCTCTACCATTTTGGCTTAACATTATCGTCCAGCCAGGACTTAAGAGAGGTAAATAATACTATTGTCGATTTCGCAACCAAGATAACTAAGTGTCCAGCGGGAAGTCTAGCTGTTTTAGATGAGAAATCCGGTGAGATGGTACTCAGCGCTTCAAAGGGATTTAGTAACGACTTTCACATGGTTAAAAGGTGGAAGCTTCGTTCAGGCGGTCTCACAAGCCACATCTTGAATCAGAAATTGCCTGTCGTCATTTCCGATATGAAGAAATATAAATCGTTTAATAATCAGCTTCTTCTGGATGAAAAGATAAAATCTATCATCGCCGCCCCTCTTACTGTTGAAGGCAAGATAATTGGCATTCTTTATGTAGATGACTATGTGGAGCGGGAGTACACGTCTGATGACATTAACTCTCTATCACTAATATCTACATATGCAGCCCTTGCTATAGAGAGGACCAAGCTCCTTGAAGAAACAAAGCTAATGGCAATAACCGATGGCCTCACCGGCCTCCTGAATCAGAAGACCTTTTTTCAGCGCCTAAATGAAGAAATAGAACGGGCAGTCCGTTATAATCATCCGGTCTCTCTCATCACTTTCGATATAGATTACTTTAAGAACTATAATGATTCTCATGGTCACATGGTCGGTAACGAGGCGCTTGTTAAGATCAGTAATCTAATTAAAGACCAAGTAAGGCACATCGATGTATTCGCAAGGACAGGGGGAGAGGAATTTGCGATCATTATTCCGGAGACGGATAAAGAAGAGGCCCTCGCTTTCGCCGAGCGGATGAGAAAAAGTATCGAGGAAAGTGAATTCAAAGGTGAAGAAGATCAACCTAACAAAAAGCTTACAATCAGTATCGGAGTAGCGGGACTCCCAACTGATTCCCATGATGGACTCGATTTGATGGACAAAGCCGACCAGGCTTTGTACGAAGCCAAGCACGAGGGAAGAAATAAAGTAATGAGATACGAACCCGGCCTTATCTCTCAAGGGTCGACTTGTGATTGGAGACTTCCGCACAACTTAACCGACGACCTTTTACAGTCGGGGCAGGAATAAATAACACTAAGATTTATGATATAATTCTCATCTGCCTTACTTGCAAGGCTTAAGTATCAACTAGTCCCTGGAGCGGTAATCTTTGGCGATTAAATCGATTCTCTATGTCAGGCTAAAGTGTCCTGAAATTTATCCGTCAAGCGTTATCTATCTGGCTGACTGGGTGCATAAAAAAAGACCTGAAATCGATCAACAAATAATCGATATGGTCTTATTCGATGACATTGATGAGAAGCGGGCACTTGTCGATGCTATTAAGACACATGAACCAGATGCCATTGCTTTCTCATGGCGAAACATGCAACCCTTTAGTCCGAATGAAGCCGATGCATCGCTATACCATGCCCTCACATTCTATCATTCAAAAAATCCAATCAAAAGGACCCAGGCAGCACTAAGCGGTATCAGGATGGTCTTAGACTATAACGATAGGGTCAAAAGAAATTTTTCTCTTATTAACATGGCAAATCGAAAGTTTCCCAAAAAAAAGATTTGGGCCGGTGGGCCGGCTTTCGGGCTTTTCTTAGACATTATGGCCGAACGTCTTCCGGAAGGCGCCGTAGCCATTGGTGGGGAGGGAGAGAGCGCCATATTAAAACTGATAGACGGAGTTGATCTCGTCGATGAAAAAGTTGCCATCAAACAAGAAGGAAAAGTAAAACTTTATAAAAAAAAGGAATATTTTCCCTTATGGGAGGAGAGCACTCCCGTCGACTTTCAGTATATATCTAAGATATTTCCTAACTTTACGAACTATCTTAAGAAAGATTACGAGGTAGCTATTCAGACCAAGAGAGGCTGTCCATACAAATGCGTGTTTTGCGCCTACGGGTTTATCGATGGTTATAAGGTCAGATATAGAAAACCCGAAGTAATAGCTCAAGAGGCAGAGATCCTAGTAAAAGATTTCGGTGTCAATAAGATCTGGTTCTGTGATTCTCAGTTCTACCCAAGCAGGCATTCGCTTCCGATCGTGGAGAAGACACTTGATGAATTAATCGATCGTGATCTGGATATCAGGTGGTCTTCATATTTAAGGATAGATAACGTAACAGAAACGCTCGCTGATAAGATGGTTAGATCGGGTCTTCGCCATCTTCGCCTTTCCATAACTTCCGGTTGCCAACCCATTGTTGATTGGCTAAAGATAGGGATGAAATTCGATAAGTTTTTTGACGCCTGTCGGTTGATGAAGTCGGCGGGTTACGAAGGGACAATCAATCTAGACCTGTCATTAAACGCGCCCCATGAGACAAAGGAGACTATCCTAGAGACGATTGATACGGTCGAGCGCATCGCGGATATATTTGGAAAGGATATGATCCGTCCCTTTATAATATTTTTAGCAATTCAACCACGGACTACACTTGCCAAGTACGCTATTGAAAAGGGGTATTTAAAGCCCGATTTCAACCCTCTATCTCTAACCCCTTTTTCAATTAGAAAGCTAGTCCACAACCCCCCGCCTCTTGGAAAGCCGATTGGCAAAGCGCTTATTAAATCGATGGAGGATCACCCCGATAATATTGGTTGGAACGTTTTGGAAGAGCTTAAAAGAGAGTTTTCGTAAGTATTTTTGAGAACTGACCATGGGGAACGGAGAGTGGGATAAAATAAGCAACTATCGAGTTTTAAGGGGTGGGGAAGAACGTAGAGGTTTTTATCGACTATCGGTAAATGGAAATGAAAAACTTTCTTAAAGCG
>JAUVQW010000121.1 GCA_030597945.1 Actinomycetes bacterium | reverse complement strand
GGCGCAAGCTATATTTCCTGTAAGGGCAACTGATTTAGCCATCTTATTTCTCCTCCGGTTCCATGTCGATCGCGTCTTTTGGACATTCGGTCGCGCAGATCCCGCAACCTTTACAATGGTCGTAATCGATGTCGTACATCTTTTGATCATCGACCATGATCGAAGAATCGGGGCAAAAAGTCCAACAGATCATACAATGGGTACATTTATCTTCGTGCCAGATAGGTTTTTCCGATCGCCAACCGCCGGTCCTATATTGTTCCGCCGTTGCCGGCTCCGGTATGATGGATCCAATCGGATGATCTCCAGTCTTCCAGTTTTTTATATCTTTAAAGTCCCAGCTCAATCGCCTTGAACCTCCTCTAACGCTCTTTCAAATGCTTTTACGTTTCCTTCTACGATCTCTTCATTGAATTTCTTACTGAATGTACTGCGGATATGATCGCTTACTTTATCAGAATTCATGATTCGGGTGGCTCCCAAAAGAGCTCCCAGAATCGGAATGTTGGGAAAATCCTTGCCGATGCTTTCCAGGGCTATTTTAGAAGCGTTGACAGTGAAGATGTTGAAGCCCTGAATTTCTGCCTTCTTTCTGATTTCGGCAGGAGTTAGTTCTGTATTGACGATTATCGTCCCGCCTTCGGTTAGACCGCTGGTTACGTCTACTACATTTAGCAAAGTGGCGTCAAGAACGATAACGATATTAGGATTTACGATATTACAATGAATATTTATCGGTTCGGGTGAGATCCTTGTATAGGCTTGCAGGGGAGCTCCCATTCGCTCAGGACCGTATTCGGGCGCCGCCTGAAAATATTTATCCTGTTCAAGTGCCGTCTCAGCGACAAGCTTTGCGGCGGTAACCGCACCTTGACCGGCTCTGGCGTGCCACCGTATCTCAGTTACTTCTGCCACTTCGTTTCCTCCCGATTTTTGGAATAGTAGATTATACCACAGTGAACCTATTATTATTTCAATCTAAAAGATAAAAATATCCCCGACAATTTGCTAGTAATCTAAGCGGTTGCCTGGGGTGTTTGGTAGTATAACATATTCACTTGTCTCGAGCTAAAGATTTAGCTTCGTAGATGCCATTTACGGTTTGGCAGCTTTATATCAAATCTCATGTCTCCCATCAAGGGCTCTACTAAGAGTTACTTCATCGGCGTATTCGATGTCTCCACCGACGGGAAGGCCACTGGCGATCCGGCTTACTTTGACTTTACACTCTTTTAGAAGTTTCGAAATGTACATGGCAGTCTGTTCTCCTTCGACATTGGGATTAGTTGCGATGACTACCTCTTTGACGGGGGAGCCCTTTACTCTTTCTATCAGTTCGGTGATCTTCAGATGTTCAGGCCCTATCCCGTCTATCGGTGATATCGTGCCGTGAAGTACATGGTATAGACCATTAAAGTGATGAGTCTTTTCAATTGCGAAGATATCTTTGGCGTCTTCGACCACACAGATAAAGCTACCATCTCTTTTTGAATTGAGACAGATAGGACAAAGGTCGTCACTGGCAAAATTAAAACATTGTTTACAGAAGCGGATCTCCGTTTTGGCAAGAGAGATAGCACGTGCTAGTTTTTCGCCATTGGCGGCCGGTCCTTCGATGATAAAAAAAGCCAATCTTTGCGCCGTTTTCGGCCCGATGCCGGGTAGCCTTTGTAGTTCCTTTATGAGATTAGAGAGAGGTTCTGAGTAGTAGGACATATTGGTCGGTTGTCTTGTCGATCCCTATAGACCGGGAATCCCGAGTCCCGATGTTAGGTTACCAAGCCTTTTTGAAGCAAGTTCCTGAGATTGGCGAAGAGCCTCATTTACGGCGGCTACGATCATATCTTGAAGCATCTCCGAATCTTCGGGATCGATCGCTTCGGGATCAATAATGATCTTTCGCACCTCTTGCTGTCCGGTAACAACTGCTTTTACCATCCCGCCTCCGGAGCTGGCTTCGACCTCTTCATCTGATAATTCCTCTTGGATCCGTGCCATCTCCCCTTGCATTTTTTTCATCTGCTTCATCATCTTACCGTACTGTCCACCCATTTTGCCTCCTAATAATCGTCTTAATTAATCTTGCTCGTTTACGATCTCCGCGCCAAACTTATCCTGCAACATCTTGATCTTATCTTCCGTCTCCCCCATGTTCTTTTCTTCCGCCTTTTCCATCTCGGTTATTGTTTGTTCTATTTCGTGGGCTGTTTCCGGCGGAGCCATCGCCGAGGTCTTAAATAAAACCGAAAGGTCGGATAGAAGAATATCATTGATCGCGGAAGCGATTGTCTGCTTATTATTGTCCTTATTTAAAAGTGTTAATTGCCAATCTTGTTCAACACCGACAATCAGTTTATTATCTTTAACTTCGATAGGAACACATTCTATCAGAATCGCGTGAACAGGCAGGCTCTTCTGTTTGACTTTGGCAAGTATTGTCGGCCAAAATCGTTCGAGCTCCCTTTTTGTCATGGTCGAAGAAGTTACACCGCTTTTATCTATCGAGGCGTCTGCGCTTTTTTCACTAGGCGCTTCCTTTAGGTTTTTTGCCGCCGCTTTTTGTTCGCTAGATACGTCCGCCTTTTTTGGCTGCCTTGAAAGATCTTTAGCATTAGTTTTTTCTTGATCATTATCGCCTTTTTCAACGGCTCCTCTTTCGATATCATCTAAGCGCTGATGGACGGCATCTAGGCTTTCTTCCGTTCCAGGGCTCATCGCTTTTAACATCGCAAGCTCAAATACCAATTTATGGTCTCCTTCTTGCTTCATGTCTATCAAAGCATCTCCGAATATATCTAAAAGACGCCGGACCATCGCTTTGGAGAATTTTATGGCTGCGTCTTTTAGCGACGCTACATCCTCTGTAGTCGCCATGATCACATTTTCGTCTCCGCCGTTTTGCAGGATAAAGATATTGCGGAAATGTTCGACCATCTCTTTTACAAACTGTCTAAAATCACGGCCCTCATCGGACAACCTAAGAGAGATCGAAAAGATCTTATCTGTCTTACCCTCATCGATTATCATACCGGCTTCAAAAAGCCTCTCTGAACCGATGAGTCCTAGAAGGTCGATCACATCGCTCTTTTTTATCTTTTTTACTGCGTATGACGACAATTGATCTAATAGTCCCAGGGCGTCCCTTAGACCGCCCTGCGCTTGTTTAGCGATGATCTCGATCGCCGAATGTTCAAATTCAATCTTTTCTTTAATGGCTACTTTTTCCAGATGCTTGATGAGATCAGGAAATTGTATCCTTCTAAAATCGAATCTTTGACACCTGGAGATGATTGTAGGGATAACCTTACTCGGTTCCGTGGTCGCCAACACAAATATGACATGGGAAGGCGGCTCTTCGAGTAGTTTTAGCAGAGCATTAAAAGCCTCTTGGGTGAGCATATGGACTTCATCTATTATGTATACTTTTTTAGAAGCGCCAGTTGGAACAAATTTCGCTTTTTCGCGAAGATCACGGATCTCATCGATTCCTCTATTAGAGGCCGCGTCTATTTCTAAGACATCCAAAGATGAGCCATCGGTGATCGTTAAACAATTATTACATTTTTGACAAGGATCGACCGAAGGACCGTTATCGCAGTTGATCGCTTTTGCCAGTATCTTTGCCGTACTTGTCTTACCCGTTCCTCGAGGTCCGGAGAAAAGGTAGGCATGAGCGATACGATTGTTTTTGATAGCGTTAGACAGGGTTTTTGCTACATGGTCTTGGCCGACAAGTTCTTTAAAGCTCTGCGGCCGCCACTTCCTGTATAAGGATATATATGTCATATTTGGCTCACTTTGTTAATCTAGTCTACTTGATATTTTACTCTACTCTATCTTTTATTTCGAAATTAACAAAACTTAAATATCGGGACTTAAGAAGTTTCCCGATAAAGTCTGTCTATAAGAAAAAGACTGATCCCTCCAAACTCCTAAAGACCTTTCCTTCTAACTTTTTGACTCTTGACTCCAGATTCAAGAAAAGAGATGACCGTGCACCTGCCGTTGACAAACATTGACGAGCGATATCCAAGTAGCCGGCTCAAACTAGGCAACCCTAGCGGCACACAGAAGAGGTCGCTTACCG
>JAUVQW010000165.1 GCA_030597945.1 Actinomycetes bacterium | reverse complement strand
AGCCCCAACCTCCCACTTTCTGGGGTATCTCTTGGAGAAATCCTTTCTGATAAATCGGGAATCCCGGTCTTTATCGATAACGATGCCAATATGGCCGCCCTGGGAGAAAAGACCGCTGGCGAAGGCCGCGACCTGAATGATTTCATATTTTTAACTCTTGGCACCGGTGTCGGGGGAGGTATTTTTATCGATGGAGAGCTGTATCGAGGGTCTCTTGGAGCAGCTGCCGAGATAGGGCACATGGTTATCGTAGCCAACGGACCACGATGTAATTGCGGCCGTCTTGGTTGTCTAGAAGCGATGGCATCGGGTACGGCGGTAACCAGGATGGCGGAAGAAGTCGTCCATCAAACTCCAAGAGCCAAAATATCGCTTCAAGCTGGCGGCAAACCAAATATGATTACCAGCGAGGACGTTAGCGCTCTAGCTCGCGGCGGAGACCCCGAATCTATCGAGATCTTCCAGGTAGTGGGACAATCACTGGGAATCGGTCTTGGAAACCTTATAAACATCTTTAGCCCGGAAGCGATTATCTTGGGTGGCGGCTTTTCCGGCGCGACCGATCTATTTTTATCTACTGCAATTAATGTGATGTTAAAAACTGCCATCGACCCCAGAGCATCAGAGGTCAAAATCGAACTGTCGAAACTTAAAAACGATGCTGGCCTCTTGGGCGCTCTCGAGATGGTCAGGCTTAAACTTTGATCTCAAAGAACGGCAAAATCAATAGGACAGATAATTATCGTTGGCTCATTCTTCTCCTTTGTTACCTTTCTGTTATGTTGTTTGCTTTTGCGTTTCAAAGCATTCCCCCCTTGGTCGATTTGATAAGAAGAGACCTCGGTTTCTCTTTTACCGAGATCGGTCTCTTAATGAGTTTTTTCGCTCTTCCCGGTATATTCCTTACAATTCCGGCGGGGATGAGCTCAGATCGTTACGGCATCTTGCCGGTTGCTATGGCGTCGATTATTACGGTGACAGTAGGTACAATCGTTGTAATCTTAAGTAACGGTTTTATCCTTTTCGCGATTGGCAGAGCCATCTCCGGTCTTGGCGCCATCGTTTTAACTATACTTGCCGCTCAACTACTTACAAAATGGTTCATAGAGAAAGACTTAGGTCTCGCTATGGGCATTTACAGCACCGCATTCCCACTTGGTACTATCGCCGCTTTCAATATCTTCGGACTGATCGGAGAAAATTTCGGTTGGAAATTGCCCATCTATTTCGTACTTTTTTTTAGTTTGTTCATTCTTATTTTCTTTATGATCATATTTAAAGAGCCACAATCTCTTGGAGCCAAAGAAAAAGACAACGACTCGATCAAATCTTTTAAAAATATATTTACAACTAACCGTTCGATCCTTTATGTGGGAATTACATGGCTTACTTTTAACGCAGCTTTTATATCTCTTCTCACCTTCGGGCCTGATTTTTTAGTCAGCAGAGGATTCGATCCGGTATCAGCCGACAGCATATCCAGTTCTCTAATGTGGGGAGCGGTAATACTTAGTCCCTTGATCGGTAGATTTATCGACAAAAGCCAAGCAAAGGAGCTGATGATAATCTCCGGAAATCTTCTCCTTATCATCATATTTTTACTGATTCCCTCTTCCGGGATCTCTCTTATTCCACTGTTCGTTGTCCTAGGATTCGCCGCCGCTTTAGTGCCAGTCAACGTCTACTCGCTACCGGCCGACATAATCGAGAGTCGGAGCCTCGGTCTTGGTTTTGGCATAATCACTACCTGCCTCAATATTGGAATTGTCCTCGGGCCTCTTCTAATCGGATTCTCCAGAGATAGAAGCGGTTCTTTTACTTTCTCCTTTTCCTTGATGGCAATATTTTCACTCCTTAGCGCCGCATCTACATATATCGTGCTAAGGCGAAGAAAAAATGTTTAGCGTCGACCTTTTCGGGTATAAAACTATGTTACTTTCAATTTAACAATTAATATAATTATGTTTTTCAAAATAATAAGTAATATTCTTAAGATTTTAAGTTATAATAAGCAAGCATTTGTAGTAAGCAATATTTTTCGCAGGAATATCGACCATCTGACTGACTGTTATTATTGAAATCACGAGGTGATCAATAAGAATGGATGTACGACTAACAAAAACACCTATACCAACAGTTTCCGTATCAGGGGAAGTCGATCACTATAATTCTCATCTGGTAGCGCCGGCTATCAGGGAAGCTTCCCATATAGACTCCTCGATAATCCTGGACTTATCAAACCTGACATATCTTGATAGCGCCGGAGTACAGCTAGTTTTTTTAGCTAGCCGCCTGACTCATGAAAAAAGCGGTAGCGTAGCAATGGTAGTCACTAACGATCATGTTCACAGGATCTTGGAGATCACCGGGACTGATAACATACCAAACCTTAAGACAGTATCGAATCTTTCCGAAGCTGAAGATAGCTTAAAAAAATAATTTATTTATAATAAGATAAAAAAAGACGCCACTTTTTTGGCGTCTTAATCATTTATCGATGTTTAGTTCTACACTCCCGTATAGTCACCTTGGGGCCCAAAGTTAGGATTATTTCCCACCGGCGTCTTTTCTCTTCTGTCAAAGTACTCGATCGTCGCAGCTGCGGAAATCACTCCAAGGGTAATGACACCTACTTTCTTAGCCAGATCCTTAACAAAACCTCTTCTGTCTAGAGCCTCTTCTTTTTTATCTTCTTTTTTTGCCATTTATT
>JAUVQW010000004.1 GCA_030597945.1 Actinomycetes bacterium | reverse complement strand
TAATCGCTCACGATTGTGGAGAAGCTGGGCTTCATGCGAAGATAAAAGTGAGACTAAACAATGGCGAGAGGATTGAGACGACTATCGGTCGCATAATCTTCAACCAGGCCTTTCCTGAGGGCCATGAGTTCATCAATTATGAAGTCAATAAAAAAGAAATGGGTAAATTAATAGAGGGTTGTTGCGAGACATATAATAACTCAGAGCTAACCGAGCTTCTTGATGCTGTAAAATATCTTGGTTTCCATTATGCCTCTAAAGCGGCGATCACGATTGGTTATCTGGATATTGAGATCCCGCCTAATAAATGGGAGATTCTCGACGAACCTGAAATCGAAGTAGATAAGATAAAGAAACAGTTCAGAAGAGGTCTTATCACCAAGGAAGAGAGCCATCAAAAAGTCGTCGATATATGGACAAAAGCGACAGAAGATGTCTCTAGCGCGATGGAGGAAAACTTTGATAAGTTTAATCCCGTTTATATGATGGCAAACTCGGGAGCACGAGGAAACATTAAGCAGATCCGTCAGCTTGCGGCAATGCGAGGACTAGTGGCTAATCCAAAGGGAGATATAATCGATAGGCCTATTAAGGCTAATTTTAGAGAGGGATTAACGGTTTTAGTGTACTTTATCTCTACTCACGGAGCGAGGAAAGGACTTGCGGATACGGCGTTAAGGACAGCCGACTCCGGTTATTTGACTAGAAGGTTAGTCGATGTTTCTCAGGATGTGATCATCAGGGAGGAAGATTGCGGTACCGATCGAGGCACTGAGTTGGATCTTTTTAAAGACGAGGATGAGCTAAACGACATCCTTATCGGAAGAGTCTTAATAAAACCGATTATTGATAAAAAGACCAAAGAAGTCCTTTTTGACATTGGTCATATGCTTAGAAGGGGAGATCTTGATCCTACAGCCAAGAAAGCGAAGATAAAAGGGGTCAGTGTCCGTTCCGTATTTACCTGTGAAGCCAAATTCGGTGTTTGCCAGCAATGTTATGGTATGGCTCTTGCGGCAGGAGAATTGGTAGATATTGGCGAAGCTGTCGGTATCATTGCGGCACAATCTATTGGGGAGCCGGGAACGCAGCTTACTATGCGTACGTTTCATACCGGTGGAGTAGCGGGAGAAGATATAACACATGGACTTCCGAGAATCGTGGAGCTATTTGAGGCCAGAAAGCCAAAAGGTGAGGCCCAGATGGCGGAGATAAGCGGCAAAGTAAATATTGAAGAAGATGAAAAATCCAGGGAAATAACGATAACCGCGTCGAAGGATAAGTCTGTGTCCTACACCATATCTAAACGTTCAAGGCTAAAGGTATTAGATGGTAAGAAGGTCAAGGCCGGAGATCCGCTTACAGAAGGTTCGCTAAATCCTCACGAGATACTTAGCATAAAGGGATCAAGAGCGTTGGAGGAATATCTTGTCCAAGAAGTGCAGGAAGTCTATCATTCACAAGGCGTAGATATTAATGATAAGCATATAGAGATAATAGTAAGACAGATGCTTAGAAAAGTACTTATTCTTGAAGCGGGAGATAGTGAAGTGCTTCCAGGTCAGCTGATTGACAGAAAGGCGCTGGATCAAGAGAACAGGGTTGTTAGTGAGAGTGGTGGCGAACCGGCGACCGCTAGTGAGGTGCTTTTGGGAATAACTAAAGCTTCACTTGCTACCGATAGTTTATTGTCTGCGGCATCGTTCCAGGAGACAACCAGAGTCCTTACTGAAGCTGCTGTGGCTGGTAAGAGTGATCCTCTTCTAGGATTAAAAGAGAATGTAATAATCGGAAAATTGATACCGGCGGCAACAGGTATGTCGAGATATCGCGGGATAGATGTAGAGTATCTTGTCCCTGAAGAAGAGAGTACAAAAGGTGATGAGCCACCCGAATCAGGTTTTGCGGAGACGGCATCATCATCAGGTGATAGTCCGGTCAATATGTAATCAAAACAGTTATCCAAATATTACTAGTTTATGCATTTTTTAGCTGGGATATTTATTTGACAGTCGAGCGTAAAGATGATATATTTTGTCGCTGTGGCTCAAGAAAAGGTTGATTGCCCAGCTAGGGCATTATAAGGAGAAAGATTTGCCAACGATCTCTCAGTTAGTAAGAAAAGGTAGAGTAAAAGCAAGTAAAAAGACGACCACGCCGGCGCTAAAAGGCGCACCGCAAAAAAGAGGCGTTTGTACTCGTGTATATACTACGACCCCAAAGAAGCCTAACTCGGCTCTAAGGAAAGTAGCCAGGGTAAAGCTTACTAATGGAATGGAAGTCACTTCTTATATCCCCGGGATCGGTCACAACCTTCAAGAACACTCAATTGTTTTACTAAGAGGCGGAAGGGTAAAGGATTTACCTGGAGTACGTTATAAGATTGTCAGAGGTGCTCTCGATGCCGCCGGTGTGAGTGATAGAAAGCAAACTCGCTCAAAATACGGGGCGAAACTTGAAGGTTAAGAAAGACTAATACGAGGATAGAATGCCAAGAAAAGGTCCAGCACAAATAAGAAAGATCACCCCTGATCCTATATATAACAGCAGACTGGTAACTCAGTTGATAAACAATATTCTTGAGGGTGGAAAAAAGAGTGTAGCCGAATCGACCGTCTATGAGACGTTTGATATTATCAAACAAAAGACGGGGGAAGATCCGGTAGTAATATATAAGAAAGCGATCGATAACATCAGGCCGGGGCTTGAGGTAAAGTCGAGAAGAGTTGGTGGGGCGACTTATCAAGTTCCGATCGAGGTGCCTTCCAGGAGGTCTACCACCCTAGCGCTTAGGTGGATCGTCGGGTATTCCCGGGAGAGAAGAGAAAAAAGAATGTGCGAGCGTCTTGCTGCTGAGATAATGGATGCCGCTAACAATACAGGAACATCTATCAAGAAGAGGGAAGATCTTCATAAGATGGCTGAGGCGAACCGGGCGTTTGCTCACTATAGATGGTAGCAAGGATTAAAATAATTTTTTAAAGGGGCAAGAAAAGAATGACAAAAGAGTTCGATCTTAATAAAACAAGAAATATCGGCATCATGGCCCATATCGATGCTGGGAAGACGACTACGACCGAGCGCATCCTGTATTATACGGGAAAGACATATAAGATCGGCGAAGTCCATGAAGGTACAGCCGTGATGGATTGGATGGTCCAGGAGCAAGAGAGAGGGATCACCATAACTTCGGCTGCCACTACATGTTTTTGGAAAGATGTTAGGATAAATATAATAGACACACCCGGCCACGTGGACTTTACTGTAGAGGTAGAACGTTCTCTTAGAGTCCTTGACGGAGCGATTGCGATCTTTAGCGCCGTTGAAGGCGTTGAGCCGCAGTCAGAGACTGTCTGGCGGCAAGCTGACAAATATGCTGTTCCGAGAATGGCTTATATCAACAAAATGGATAGGGTCGGAGCAGATTTCTATAAAGTCCTTGATATGATGAGCGACAGGTTCGAGACAAACCCTGTACCTGTTCAGATACCTATCGGTGCTGAAGATAAATTCGCAGGTCTGGTGGACCTTGTTACCATGAAAGCTATTATCTATACGACCGAGACTGGTGATTCATGGGAGGAGCAAGATATACCAGATGATCTTAAAGAGATAGCTGAAAAATATCATAATGAATTAATAGAAGCCATCGCTGAGCACGATGATGAGCTTCTTCATAAGTACCTTGAAGGTGAAGAGGTAACAGAGGATGAGATAAATAAAGCCATCAGGAAGGCTACTATTTCTCTGGATATCACTCCGGTAGTCTGTGGTACCTCTTTTAAGAACAAGGGAGTACAACCGCTTCTTGACGCGATCATTGAGTATATGCCATCGCCTTTAGATGTTCCTCCGATAGAGGGGGAGCATCCAAAGACCGGCGAGATCGAAGCCAGGAAGGCCGATGAAGAAGAACCTTTCGCAGCACTTGCTTTTAAAGTCATGACCGACCCACACGTTGGAAAACTGACATTTTTAAGAGTCTATTCCGGCAAGATGAAAGCGGGAGGAATGGTTTTAAATACATCAACTGGAAATAAAGAAAGATTGGGACGCCTGCTTCACATGCATGCTAATAGGCGTGAGGATCTAGACGAGGTAAGCGCCGGAGATATAATAGCAGCAGTCGGCCCAAAGAAGACTTCTACTGGGGATACAATAACTGATATTAATAAACCTCTTGTTTTAGAGTCGATGGTCTTTCCGGACCCGGTGATATCAGTAGCAATTGAGCCAAAGACAAAAGTCGATCAGGAAAAGCTGGGTGTCTCGCTGGCTAAATTGGCCGAGGAAGATCCGACCTTTAAGGTATATACCGATGAAGAGACGGGTCAGACTATTATCTCGGGAATGGGAGAGCTGCACCTGGAAGTCATAGTCGATAGGATGCTTAGAGAATTTAAAGTCGATGCAAATATCGGCAAGCCTCAAGTAGCGTATAGAGAGACGATCAGAAAAACGGTATCAAATATCGACGGTAAATATGTGCGCCAAACGGGTGGACGCGGTCAGTATGGCCATGCGGTCATCAATATGGAACCGGGAGAACCAGGTTCAGGGCATGAGTTTATCGATTCTATTAAAGGCGGGTCAATTCCTAGAGAATATATCCCTGCTGTACAAAAAGGTGCGTTAGAGGCGCTTAACAATGGCGTACTTGCAGGTTATCCGCTAGTCGATATTAAGATTGATCTAGTCGATGGTTCTTATCATAACGTCGATTCTTCAGAGATGGCTTTTAAGATAGCCGGATCAATGGCGGCGAAAGAAGCTGTCAAGCGGGCAAAACCCGTTTTACTTGAGCCGGTAATGGCATTAGAGATAGTCGTGCCCGAAGAATTCTTGGGTGACGTTATGGGAGATGTAAGTTCCAGGAGAGGCCAGGTAGAGGGCGTTGAACCAAGAGCCGGAGCGCAAGTTGTAACAGCGAGGGTGCCGTTATCACAGATGTTCGGTTATGCTACCGATCTTAGGTCTCAAACTCAAGGTCGAGCGACTTTTACGATGCAGTTTGATAATTACGAGCAAATACCAAAGACCATAGCTGAAGAGATAATCGCTAAGATCCAGGGAGAATATACGGTAGCAGCTAATCAGTAAAGGTAATAACGATGTCGCTAGTGACATCGATAAATATAAGTATTGATAAAAGGGAGGAAAAATGGCCAAGCAGAAATTTGAAAGAACAAAACCGCATATGAACATCGGCACCATCGGTCACGTAGACCATGGGAAGACGACACTCACGGCCGCTATTACAAAGTGTCTAAATGCAGCAGGTGAAGATGTAGAATCAATGTCGTTTGATCAGATCGATAATGCGCCTGAAGAGAGGGAGCGCGGTATTACTATCGCTATCGCTCATGTTGAGTACCAGACTAAAAACAGGCATTACGCTCACGTCGATTGTCCTGGTCACGCTGATTATGTAAAGAACATGATCACCGGTGCGGCCCAGATGGACGGCACTATTTTAGTTGTGTCGGCTGCTGACGGCCCGATGCCACAGACAAGAGAACACATTCTTCTCGCCCGCCAAGTAGGAGTTCCCTACATTGTTGTCTTCATGAACAAGGTAGACCAAGTTGACGACCCGGAGCTGCTCGAGCTAGTTGAGATGGAAGTAAGAGAGCTTCTCACCGAGTATGAATTTCCCGGAGACGATATCCCTATTATAAAGGGTAGCGCCCTTAAGGCTTTAGAGCATGCGTGCGGCAAGGAAGATTGTGAGATATGTAATCCTATAAGCGAGTTAATGGACGCCGTAGATAGTTATATTGAGACACCTCAAAGAGATATTGATAAGCCCTTCCTGATGCCCGTTGAGGATGTTTTCACGATCACGGGTCGTGGAACAGTGGCTACCGGACGAGTTGAGCGGGGTAAGATTAATGTAAATGATGAAGTCGAGCTTATCGGTATTCGTGAGACGACTAAGACTGTCGCTACCGGTCTCGAGATGTTTAGGAAGCTACTTGATAGTACGGAAGCCGGCGACAATATCGGGATGCTACTGCGAGGTGTTGGAAGAGAAGATATTGAACGAGGGCAAGTAATCGCTAAACCCGGTTCGATAACTCCTCATACAAAATTCAAGGCTCAAGTTTATGTATTGTCAAAAGAAGAAGGCGGACGACATACACCATTTTTTAACGGCTATCGTCCACAGTTCTATTTTCGAACAACAGACGTTACCGGTGTAGCGACTCTACCAAGCGGTACAGAGATGGTAATGCCGGGGGACGATACGGAGCTAGATGTAGAACTTATTACTCCTATAGCTATGGAGGAAGGACTTCGTTTCGCTATCCGTGAGGGTGGCAGGACGGTTGGCGCCGGAAAGATCGTATCGATACAAGAGTAAAAAGTTAATATCGCCCGTTATTGATGGGCGTTTTGAAAAAAGTCCGATAGCGGAGGAACATTGGCAGGACAAAAAATCAGAATCAGACTGAAGGCTTATGATCATGAGATCGTGGACCAGTCGGCTAAAAAGATAGTCGAGACCGTTCATCGAACGGGGGCTACAATTTCGGGACCGATTCCATTACCAACGGAGAGGAATCTTTATTGCGTAATCAGGTCGCCGCATGTAAATAAGGATTCGCGGGAACATTTTGAGATGCGTACGCACAAGAGATTGATCGATATTCTAGATCCTTCTCCAAAGACAGTCGATTCGCTGATGAGGCTCGACCTACCGGCGGGCGTAGATATCGAGATCAAACTTTAAGTTTTGACAAAATAATAAGCAATTTCTATTTGGGAATGATATGGCAAAAGGACTTATAGGAAAAAAATTAGGGATGACTCAAGTGTTTGTTGATAACGACAGGCTTGTTCCGGTCACGGTTGTTGAGGCTGGACCATGTGTAGTCACCCAAATAAGGACGAAGGATAGAGATGGCTATTCCGCCGTTCAGTTGGGCTTTGGCGATATCTCAAAAGATAAGCTGAACAAACCACAGGCAGGCCATTTTAAGTCTGCTAAAACAGATGACGGAAAAAAGCACATGGCTGAGATCACTATCGAGAATGAAGAGGATTTTGAGCTGGGACAGACACTTACCGCTGACTCATTCGAAGAAGGGGAGAAAGCGGTCATTACCGGCGTATCAAAAGGCAAAGGTTTTCAGGGTGTAATAAAAAGATGGGGATTTAGTGGGGGTCCGGGAGGACATGGTTCTCATTTTCATCGCTCCCCGGGCGCTATCGGAGCTTGCGCGACTCCTTCAAAAGTCATGAAGGGCAAGAAACTGCCCGGCAGGTTAGGTAATGACCGAGTAACAGTCAAGAATTTGGAGATAGTAAAAGTCGATGCCGACAAAAATATCTTGCTGATCAAGGGATGTGTTCCTGGAGCAAGAGGCGGACTTCTGCTTATAAAGGGTATTTGATGAAGACTAAAGTAATTGATAAAAGCGGGAAGAAAGTAAAGGATATAGAACTTGATCCCAGCGTTTTTGAGGTAAAAACAAATATGGCACTTGTCCATCAAGTTGTAAAATCCGAGCTTGCCAATAAACGCCAGGGAGATGCTTCGACCAAGACAAGAGGAAATGTTAGAGGCGGTGGCGCTAAGCCGCACAGACAAAAAGGCACTGGTAGGGCACGAGCGGGAACCAACAGATCACCACTTTGGAAAGGCGGCGGAACTGTCTTTGGCCCGCAACCAAAGGATTATAACCATAAGATACCAAGGAAGATGAGACGCCAAGCAATAAAAGGGATACTTTCGGCGAAAGCTACTAACGCTGAGATCATTGTAATAGACAAGTTCGAAATAAAAGAGCCAAAGACGAAGAAAGCTCAAGATATTCTTACTAAGATAAAAGCACCCGAAAGTGTAACAGTTATTGTGCAAAGAGAAGATGAGACCATCAAAAAATCTATAAGAAATATTCCTAAAGCAGATGTTATTTTTGATACGGAGATCAGCGCTTATCAGCTACTTAACAATAAGGCACTGGTAATCACCGAGCCGGCGTTAAACTCGGTAACGGAGGTCTTAAAAGGATGAGAGATGCGAGAGAAATAATCCTAAAGCCAATTATCTCTGAAAAGAGTTACGATCTTATTGAGTTAAATAAATACACTTTTAAAGTTGATCGAAAAGCTACAAAACCTCAGATCAGACAAGCGATAGAGGAGATATTTAATGTCGAGGTCGAGAAGGTCAATACCCAAAATTATAAAGGCAAATTTAAGCGACAAGGAGTCAAGTCGCAGGGCTACAGATCAGATTGGAAAAAAGCGATCGTATCCCTAAAAGCTGGGCACAAGATAGAGATATTTGAGGGAGCAACTTAAGTGGGAGTTAAAAAGTTCAGGCCTACATCGCCAGGGCGCAGGTTTGCTAGTATTTCTGATTTTTCGGAGATAACAAAGGAGCGACCGGAGAAGAGCCTTACAAAGCCTATATCAAAAACTGGTGGTAGGAACAATTATGGAAGGATAACCACTAGGCATATTGGCGGTGGCCATAAGCGAAAATATAGGGTCATCGATTTCAAGAGAGACAAAGACGGCATCCCGTCAAGAGTCTCTTCGATTGAGTACGACCCTAATCGGTCTGCACGGATTGCTCTATTAAATTATGCCGATGGAGAAAAAAGATATATCTTGTCGCCGCAGACGTTGCAAGTAGGCGATGAACTGATGTCCGGAGAAGAGGTTGAAATAAAAGTTGGAAACACTCTTCCAATGGGAAATATACCGCTTGGAAGCATGATCCATGCCATTGAGATGCAGCCCAATAAAGGCGCCCAGATGGCGAGATCTGCCGGCACATCGGCCCAGCTGGTAGCGAAAGAAGGCGATTATGTGCAGCTTAGACTACCATCAAGTGAAGTTAGGTTAGTCCATAGGCGGTGCCGTGCTACTTTAGGGAATGTGGGAAATCCCGAACATGAGATATTAACAGTCGGGAAAGCCGGAAAAAGCAGATGGCAAGGAAAAAGGCCGACTACTAGAGGAACGGTTATGAATCCGGTCGATCACCCTCACGGTGGTGGAGAAGGAAAGTCAAAGGGAAATCTTCCGGTGACGCCTTGGGGCAAACCGACGCTTGGATATCGTACGCGAAAGAGTAAGCAAAGTGATAAATTGATAGTAAGAAGAAGAAAGAGAAAGAGATAATAGGACCAATTATTTTTGGAGGAGAACTTGGGACGTTCGCTTAAAAAAGGACCATTTGTACAAGAAAGCTTAATAAAGAAGATCGAAGAGATGAATGATCGGAACGACAAAAATGTCATTAAGACGTGGTCTAGGGCTTCGACGATCTTTCCAGAGATGGTAGGTCATACCATCGCCGTACATGATGGCAGAAAGCACGTACCGGTTTTTATAAGTGAGAGCATGGTCGGCCACAAGCTGGGAGAATTTGTACCGACTAGAATATTCAGAGGCCATGTCAGATCTGAGAGAGCTACTCAGATAAGGAGTTAGTTTAAAAGATTATGGAAGCACGAGCGATAGTAAAACATGTAAGAATATCACCAAGTAAGGCGCAGCAGGTGATTAATCTTGTTCGCGGTAAAGATGTTGATGACGCAAAAAATATCTTGGCTTTTAGCCCGAAAGAGGCTGCCAGGATAATCCATAAAGTGGTTGATTCTGCGGCTGCAAATGCTGATCGGAATCATGGAATGAGTAGAGAATCTCTATTCATCTCGGACGCGTATGTCGATCAAGGTCCGACTCTCAAAAGATTTAGACCGAGAGCTCAGGGCAGGGCCACAAGGATACGTAAGAGAACGAGCCATATAACAGTAATAGTAAGCGAACGGTAGCTGAAGGGAGCATTGGTTTGGGTCAAAAAGTAAATCCGATAAGTTTTCGATTGGGGATAAATGAAAATTGGAAATCGAGATGGTTTGCGACTAAGGAATTTGCTGATTTCTTAGCGGAAGATATCGAGATCCGCAAATATATCGGAAATAAGTTGATCCGTGCAGCTATCTTAAAAGTCGAGATCGAGCGTGCTGGAGATCGGGTAAAAGTCAATATTCATACGGCTAGGCCAGGTATCGTTATCGGCAAAAGAGGCTCAGAAGTTGATCTTCTAAGGGAAGAGCTCGAAAAGTTAACCGGAAAGCATATACAGGTAAATATTCAAGAAGTCAGTCGCCCAGAGACTATGGCTGTTCTGATATCTCAAGGGATAGCCGAACAACTGGTGGCTAGGGTCGCTTTTAGAAGGGCGATGAAAAAAGCGGTATTTGCGGCGATGAAGAGCGGCGCCCAGGGGATAAGGGTCGCTTGCGCCGGACGACTCGGTGGTGCCGAGATGTCAAGGACAGAATGGTACCGCGAAGGACGAGTGCCACTACATACCCTTCGTGCCCGAATCGACTATGGCTTTACGGAGGCACAGACGACTTTTGGAAAGATAGGAGTAAAGGTTTGGGTCTATAAGGGAGAGGTATTGGAATCAAGTATGTTACCTCCCGAGGAAGCAGAATTGGGACCGATAACACCTAGAAGACCAAAGGATGCATCTACCAGGCCGGGAGCTCGCGGTCCAAGAAGAGTCGTTAAACAGAAAGAAAAACGGGGAGCGCCCGCCGGTACGGACGAAGTGAAAGCCGAGGCCAAACCGGCCGAAAAGAAAGAGACAACGGTTAAAGCCAAACCGGCCGAAAAGAAAGAGACAACGGTTAAGGCTAAACCGACCGAGAAGAGAGAAGCTCAAAAGGCAGGCGGATCACCAAAAAAAGAGGGTGACAAAAGCTCTGTTGATAAAAAAGTAAAAGCTAAGAGTGAAGATACCGAAAAAACCTCAAAAGATTCTAAGACCAAAGAGGTAAAGAACAAGAAAAATGAAGACGAATCAAAAGATAGGGATGAATAAAAGATGCTGACACCAAAGAGAGTTAAGCATCGTAAACAAATGCGCGGGCGGATGAAAGGTAATGCCAAAGGTGGGACGAAACTCAGTTTTGGAGATTACGGGCTTAAAGCTTTGGAGCCTGGATGGATAACCAATCGGCAGATAGAATCCGCAAGAATTGCTATGACAAGGCATATCAAAAGAGGTGGCAAGGTCTGGATAACGATATTTCCCGATAAACCGGTAACTGAAAAACCGGCTGAGACCAGGATGGGAAGTGGAAAAGGTTCACCTGAGCACTGGGTAGCCGTAGTAAAGCCTGGTAGGATCATGTTCGAGCTTTCAGGTGTTGAGGAGCAGGTGGCTAAGGAAGCTATGAGGCTGGCAGCCCATAAACTACCTATAAAAACAAAATTTACAGTTCGTCATGATAATTAGGAGATCTTATGAGAGCAAACGAGATAAGAGATCTATCCGACGAAGAGTTGGAGACAGAATTTAATAACGCAAAAGGAGAGTTGTTTAATCTTCGTTTTCAACTTGCGACAAATCAACTGGATAATCCTTTAAGAATAAGGGAAGTTAGAAGAGATATTGCAAAGATCCAGACGATTCGCAAGGAAAGAGAGTTAGCAGCTAGTACTAAAGAACAGTAAAAAACCGATTATTTTGGAGTAGGAATTTTGACTGAAAAAAAGAATGAAGAAGAGAAAACCGAAAAAGTTAAAGACGTAAAAGAGGCTAAACCAAAGGCGACGGCTAAAAAGCCGGCAGCTAAAAAAACCAAAGTGGCAGCGGCTAAAGCAAAGCCATCAACTAAACCTGCCGCAGAGAAAGTTGCAAAACCTGAAAAGGCCAGTGAGAAGAAAAAGGAAGAGAAGCCAGTCGCTACTAAAGCGAAAGCGACCAAGCCAAAGAAGAAAAAGGTAAGAAAGGAAGCTCCAAAAGAGCGTACCTCAAAACGGAAGGTAAGAGTCGGTCGCGTAGTAAGCGATAAAATGGACAAGACAGTAGTCGTTTCGATTGAGACGTCATACAGCCATCATCTTTATAAGAAGATGATAAAGAAGACAAAGAAATTTTTTGTTCATGATGAAGAAAACCTTGCCGGCGTTGGGGATCTAGTCGAGATCATGGAAAATAGGCCGGTAAGCAAGAATAAGAGATGGCGCCTCCTGGGTGTCATTGAAAAGGCCAAGTAGGTATTTGGAGGAACTTTGATCCAGCAAGAGAGCAGATTAAAAGTAGCAGATAATACGGGAGCAAGGGAGATCCTTTGCATAAAAGTACTTGGAGGCAGCAGAAGAAGGTACGCCAGAATTGGCGACGTTATAACTGCCACTGTTAAGCAAGCGATTCCTGAAGGGACGGTCAAAAAAGGTGAGATCGTTAAGGCAGTAATTGTCAGGACCAAGAAAGAGATAAGACGAAGCGATGGCACTTATATAAAGTTCGACGAGAATGCGGCAGTGATAATTGCCGAAGATAAAAACCCCATAGGTACACGAATTTTCGGACCCGTGGCAAGAGAGTTAAGAGACAAACAATATATGAGAATAGTTTCTTTGGCCCCAGAGGTCGTTTAAAAGATAAGGCGTGCAATTGTGTTCGCCGACAGGGAGTAAAATGGCAAAATTATCGGTAAAAAAAGGTGACAGAGTAAAAGTCATAGCCGGCAAAGAAAGAGGAAAAAGCGGTAAAGTTCTTAAGACTTTGCCTTCAAAAGATAGGGTCGTTGTCGAAGGTCTTCATATGATTAAAGTTGCATCAAAAAAGACACAGACTAACCCTCAAGGTGGAATCATCGACAGGGAAGGGACCGTCCATGTGTCAAACGTGACAGTAGTATGCCCTACCTGCGACGGACCTGCTAAAGTAAAGAACAGAAGGACCGAAGACGGTCAAAGAATAAGGTATTGCGGTCGTTGCGATACGGATCTGGATAAGGAGTAGACAGGTGGCGGCACCAAGACTTCAGGAAAAATATAATAACGAGATAATACCGGCGGTAATGAAAGAACATTCACTAAAAAACCGGTTTCAGGTACCCAGGCTTGAAAAGATAACTGTCAATATGGGTGTTGGAGAGGCTATCCAAAATTCGAAAGCTATGGATGCCTGTCTGACTGATCTATCAATTATTACAGGACAAAAACCAAAGATAAACAAGGCAAAAAAATCGATCGCCGCTTTTAAATTAAGAGAGGGAGTGCCTATAGGTTGCAAGGTTACTCTCCGTGGCAGCAGGATGTATGAGTTTTTTGATCGATTGGTCGCTATTGCTTTTCCGAGGATCCGTGACTTTAGAGGTCTTTCGCCCAAATCATTTGATGGTAGAGGAAATTACAGCATTGGCGTTACCGAGCAACTTATCTTTCCTGAGATCGATTACGATAAAGTTGAACGAGTAAGAGGGATGGACATAACTATTACGATGAGCCAATCAAGCGATGAGCTATCATATGCGGTCTTGAAGGACTTTGGTTTTCCTTTACAAGAACACTAGCCGTAAAGATTTAATAAAGGAGTTATTTTGGCAAAAAAATCATTGATCGCGAAACAAAAGAGACGTCAGAAATTTAAGGTCAGAGCTTATAACAGATGTGTCAGATGTGGTAGGCCAAGAGCTTATTATCGTAAATTTGGTCTATGTAGAGTCTGTCTACGAGAAATGGCAAGCAACGGAGAGATTCCAGGCCTTACAAAGGCTAGCTGGTAGAAAGGGGATAAGTATGGTAATGACGGATCCAATTGCAGACATGCTGACTCGTGTCCGCAACGCTTATCGAGCCGCACATAAGTTTGTAGATATGCCTTCTTCTAAATTGAAAGAGGATATAGCTAAAATACTTGAACAGGAAGGCTATATTAGTTCTTTTGAAGTCAAAAAGTTGGATGCTAAGCCGACTCTCAAAATAGAACTCAGTTATGGGCAGGATAAGAGAAGAGCGCTTAGCGGGATAAAGCGGATTAGTACTCCCGGAAGAAGAGTGTATGCGAAAAAAGATCAGATCCCCAGAGTTCTAGGGGGACTGGGAATAGCAATTCTTTCAACATCCAGAGGATTAATGACCGACAAGAAGGCCGGTAAAGAAAATATCGGCGGCGAAGTTATCTGTTATGTCTGGTAAGGTGGGTTAATGTCACGCGTAGGTTTAAAACCGGTAGATATTCCCTCCGGAGTAGAAGTAAAAATAGAAAAAAATAGCGTAATTACAAAGGGGCCAAAGGGGGAGCTTTCTCAAGAGTTCCAAGAGGAGATGATGATCGAGAGGGTCGAGGATCAGATTTTGGTCAAGAGACCTTCCGATGAACCTTTTTATAGAGCGCTTCATGGACTAACAAGGTCGCTTATCAATAATATGGTCGTTGGTGTACATCAGGGATTTGAAAAGACACTAGAGATCGTCGGTGTCGGATACAGGGCTCAAATGAAAGGAAAGAACCTCGAAGTCCAGGCTGGTTATTCTCATCCTGTAGTGGTCGAGGCGATTACGGGGATAGAGTTTGAAGTCCCTATTCCTACGAAAATTGTGATCAGGGGCGCTGACAAGCAACAAGTCGGCGAGGTAGCAGCTAACATCAGGTCGATAAGAAGGCCCGAGCCTTACAAAGGTAAGGGTATAAAATATGAAGGAGAACATGTACGTCGAAAAGTCGGAAAGACCGCGAAGTAAAGGCTAGGGTATGGATAAGGCTATAGAAAAAAACAGAGCTCGAAAGAGACGTCAAAAAAGAGTGAGAAAGAAAGTCTTTGGAACGGCTTCTAGGCCGAGACTGAATGTCTTTAAAAGTAATTTAGGTATCTATGCCCAGTTAATAGATGATGTTAATTTTGTCACACTTGTTCAGGCATCAACGAACGATAAAGAATTAAAAGGAAAGGTAAAAAGCTTATCTAAATCTGAAGCCGCCGCTAAAGTAGGAAAGCTCGTGGGTGAAAGGGCTAAAGAGAAGAAAATAAAAGCGGTTGTATTTGATCGTGGCGGCAACCTGTTTCACGGAAGAGTAAAGTCACTTGCAGACGCGGCTCGTGAAGCGGGTCTCGAATTTTAATCATCAGGAGGAGCATTTGAAGCGTAACAAAAAGCGAGATGAAGACGGAAACGAACTTGAGGAAAAAGTAATATATATTAACCGGGTAGCCAAGGTAGTAAAAGGCGGACGAAGATTCAGCTTCAGTGCCCTTGTTGCCGTTGGTGATGTCAATGGACGAGTTGGTATTGGCTACGGGAAGGCAAAAGAGGTCCCGCTTGCTATTCAGAAAGGGATAGAAGAGGCAAAGAAGAGTATGTTCAAAGTTTCTGTCAATAAATCTACTATTCCTCATGCGACTCTTGGTCGTTTTGGAGCTGGCAGGGTAATGTTAAAGCCGGCTTCACCGGGAACCGGTATTATTGCCGGGGGTCCGGTAAGAGCTGTCTTAGAGCTTGCCGGTATCAGAGATATTTTAACGAAATCTTTAGGATCGCCAAACGCACTTAATATGGTTCGAGCAACTATTGCCGGCCTACAGGATCTAAGAAACGCCGATGAGGTCGCTAAAATGAGGGGAAAGTCGGTTAGACACGTTTTAGGTATGGACGAGAAAGATGAGTAAATTAAAGATAACACAGACGCGTAGTTTAATAGGTAGGCCGAAGGATCAGCGAGGTACAGTTAGAGCACTAGGCCTTCGAAAGATCAGGCAAACGGTAGAACAAGAAGACACACCGGAGATCAGAGGAATGATCACCAAGGTAATTCACTTGGTAGAATATGAAGAGATCAAGGCAAAGCCAAGCGCCAAACCAAAAAATAAGGAAAATACGGAGGATAAAAGTTGAGACTCCATGAGTTGAAGCCCGGCAAAGGGTCATCAAAAAAAGGAAAAAGGATCGGACGCGGTATCGGCTCCGGTCTTGGTAAGACATCCGGAAGAGGTCAAAAAGGCCAGCTCTCACGGTCGGGCGGGGGAAAAGGGACTAGCTTTGAAGGTGGGCAGACACCGCTTCAAAGAAGGTTACCCAAGCTTCCGGGGTTTAAGAACAGATTTAAAAAGGTTTTTTTCATCGTTAATGTTGAGCGATTGAATGTTTTTGATGGAAAAGAAGACGTTACACCGAAGACCTTAATTGAAAAGGGACTAATTAAAAGTGACAGGTATCCGGTAAAAATACTTGGAAAGGGCATCATCGAGAAAAAGTTAAACGTTAGTGCTCATTATTTTACTGGTTCAGCGAAGGAAAAAATTGAAGCCGCGGGCGGAAAAACCGAGGTTATAACTTGATTGAAGCAATTCGTAATGCTTTAAGAGTACCGGATTTACGAAAAAAGATATTATTTACCCTTCTAATTCTAATCATCTACCGTTTCGGCGCTCATATACCCGTGCCGGGAGTCAAGATCTCCGATATTCAGCAACTCTTTCAAGGAAGTGGTGGCGCACTAAACTTTATAGACCTATTTACCGGTGGTGCCTTATCGAATTTTTCCGTATTTGCCCTCGGCATCATGCCTTACATCACGGCATCGATTATTATGCAACTTCTGACCGTAGTTATCCCGACCTTGGAGAGATGGCAAAAAGAAGGCGAGACGGGGCAGAAGAAGATCACCCAGACTACAAGGTATCTTACCCTTGGACTGGCAATCGTAGAATCCCTTGGTTACACTGTACTTTTTCAGCAGACTTTGCAGACCGTTCAGTTTTCTGTTCTAGAGAGGTATTTAATTGTAATAACTCTAACTGCGGGGACAGCGTTAATAATGTGGTTGGGAGAACTGATAACTCAACGTGGTATCGGAAACGGCATGTCGCTGATCATTTTTATCTCCATCATCTCAGGAATGCCGGGTGGAATTAGACAGACCGTTCAAGTAGCTAATCCTATCTTGGTCGCCGTAACGCTACTTATGGCTGTGATCGTCATTGTTGGGATTGTTGTTATGGAAAAGGGTCAAAGAAGAATACCGATCCAGTACGCAAAAAGAGTAGTAGGAAGGAAGATGTATGGAGGTACAAGTACTTATATACCTTTAAAGATCAACTCGGCCGGAGTTATTCCGATAATCTTTGCAACCTCTGTTCTTCTCTTTCCGGCGACTCTGTCTTCATTATTTACGGGCCCTACATCAAAGGCCATTGCTAACTCGCTGACTGATCCGACTTCTGTTGTAAGGTTTTTAGTCCTTGGTGGGGCGATCGTATTTTTTACTTATTTTTATACGGCAATCGTCTTTAACCCGATTGAGATAGCTGATAACGTAAAAAAATACGGTGGTTTTATTCCCGGAGTAAGACCAGGGAAGCCGACCGCTATCTATCTTAATAAAGTTCTAAACAGGATAACATTGCCCGGAGCAATTTTTCTAGCCATGATAGCGCTTTTTCCGGAAGTCATAGGTGGCATATTTAATATTCCGTTCTGGCAGAATTTTGGCGGTACTTCGATGTTGATCGTCGTTGGTGTAGCACTAGAAACTATGAGCCAATTAGAATCACAATTACTACAGAGACATTACGAAGGTTTTCTAAAGTAGGAGAAAAAAGTTGAACGTTGTATTTCTTGGTCCCCCAGGTGCGGGCAAAGGGACTCAGGCATTAAAAGTATCGGAGTTTTTTGGTTTTCCGCACATATCGACTGGAGATATGTTCAGAAAGGCGGCAAGTGAAGGCAGTCCGCTTGGATTGAAAGCTAAGAGCTTTATGGATAAAGGGGATCTGATCCCAGATGAAGTAGTGACAGGGGTAGTAATAGATCGTATTGCCGAGGAAGATTGTGGTAGTGGTTTTATCTTAGACGGTTTTCCAAGGACTTTGCCACAAGCTGTCGAGCTCGATAAGGCACTTGGCGAATCAGGTGACAAACTTGATATAGTCATCAATATCGATGTCGATAGAAGCGAGCTAGTAAGAAGACTTACTGGTAGACGGATGTGCACTAGTTGCGGGAGTAGTTTCCATGTAACTTTCAATCCTCCTGCAAGAGAGGGTTTCTGTGATAGTTGCGGATCCGAACTTTTTCAGCGTGCTGACGATAGCGAAGAGAGTGTAGTAAACAGGTTAAAAATATATGACGAGCAAACTGAGCCGTTGATCGAATATTACGGGCAAGAGAATATTTTAAAGACGATAGATGGTGGCAGATCGATAGATGAAGTCTCTGATTCGATTAGTGAGTTTTTAAATGGCAGCAAGAAACATAATGTGGTATAGCGAGTAAAATTGTCGGTAGAGGCTTTAGCGAGGTATGTTGATGATCATCAGTAAGTCGCCGGCTGAGATAGAAAAGATGAGAAAAGCCGGCAACGGGGTTGCCGAGGCGCTGGAGCTTGCTCGAGAAAAAATATGTCCGGGTCTGACGACGATCGAGCTAGACAAGGCGATTGAAAATCTAATAATAAATAGCGGATCAAGACCGGCTTTTAAAGGGTATCGTGGTTATCCGGCATCAATATGCGCATCTGTAAATGATGAAGTGGTTCATTGTATTCCAAGCGAGCGAAGCTTAAAGTCGGGAGATATTATAAGTATTGATATCGGGGTCGAGCTGGATGGTTATTTTGGAGACGCGGCAAAGACTTTTGCCGTAGGAGATATAAATGATGAGGCTAAAGAATTGATAAGTATAACCGAGAAATCTCTACAGGCGGGTATATCGATGGCAAAAGTGGGAAACCGCCTTTCTGACATTTCGCACGAGGTTCAGGTAACAGCGGAAGAGGCAGGATATACAGTTGTAAGAGACTACGTTGGCCATGGTATTGGAAATGAGATGCATGAGGATCCGCAAATACCTAATTTCGGCCCTCCAGGTAATGGGCCGGTTTTAAAAGAGGGAATGGTCTTTGCCCTGGAGCCTATGGTAAACGTGGGAGATTATGAAGTAAAAGTAAGATCAGATGAGTGGACAGTGGTAACCGCCGATGGGTCATTGTCAGCTCATTTTGAACATACCATAGCTCTTACAAAAGACGGTCCGATGATATTAACTAAGGGATAAGATTAAAGTTTATTTTATTGTCAATAAATAATAGACGCACTTAGTTGCTTTTGTTATAATGCAGTTTTGTGGCTAATTAAAGGAGACTTTCGTTTGGCGGCTAAAAAAGAAGAAGCCATCGAGGTAGAGGGAAAAGTAATCGAGCCTCTGCCTAATGCAATGTTTAGAGTCGAGTTAGATAACGGTCATAAAGTATTGGCTCACATATCCGGAAAGATGAGAATGCATTATATTCGGATCCTTCCGGGGGACAAAGTCTTAGTCGAACTTTCCCCTTATGATCTGAGCCGCGGAAGAATAGTTTATAGATACAAGTAAAGGTTGAGAGCAATGAAAGTAAGACCATCTGTTAAAAAGATCTGCGATAAGTGCAAGATCATAAAAAGACGGGGAAGAGTAATGGTAATCTGTGAAAATCCGCGTCATAAGCAAAGACAAGGATAAGGCGTAAACCGTCTGTAAAAATTTTGGAGGCTAGATGGCTCGTATTGCGGGTATCGATTTACCTAGAGAAAAAAGAATAGAGATATCGCTTACTTACATCTTCGGTATTGGAAGAACTAAAGCACAGGAAGTATGCGACAAGGCCGGCGTTAATCCGGACATGCGTACAAGAGATCTTACAGATTCCGAAGTAGTAAAGCTTAGAGAGTATATAGAGAAGAAATTAAAAGTAGAGGGCGATCTACGAAGAGATACTTCGCAAAATATTAAGCGGCTTATGGAGATCGGCTCGTATAAAGGTGTACGGCATAGAAAAGGACTACCCGTAAGAGGCCAACGAACACATACTAACGCCAGGACAAGAAAAGGTCCGCGTCGCCAGGCCGGCGTTAAGAAATCATAGATTTTAGGAGGAGATTTGGTTACAAAGTCTCGAGTAAAAAAGCGAGAGAAAAAGAATATTCAAAATGGTGAAGCTCACATCAAGTCGAGCTTTAACAACACGATTATCACAATAACTGACCCGGACGGAAATGTGATCAGTTGGGAGAGTGCGGGTAGCGTTGGTTTTAAAGGTTCAAGAAAGAGTACTCCGTTTGCAGCTCAGATGGCTGCTGACGCGGCCGCTAAAAAAGCTAAGGAACATGGATTAAAGAAGGTCAACGTTTTTGTCAAAGGTCCTGGGTCTGGTAGAGAAACGGCTATCAGAACTTTGCAAGCTGCCGGACTTGAAGTCGGCGTAGTAACTGATGTCACTCCGGTACCGCATAATGGGTGCCGCCAGAAGAAAAGAAGAAGGGTATAAGGGGTAGGATTGGCTAGATACAGAGGTCCGGTCTGCAAGCTATGCAGGCGTGAAGGCATGAAGTTATTTCTAAAGGGTCAGCGTTGTATTGGCGAAAAGTGCGCCATTGAACGGAGGCCTTATCCTCCTGGCGAACATGGAAGAACCAGAGTTAGGGATTCAGAGTATCGAGTCCAGTTGAGGGAGAAACAGAAAGTAAAAAGGATCTATGGCCTGATGGAGAAGCAGTTTAGGGGTTATTACAAGATAGCCAATAAGCAAAAGGGAATTACAGGTGAAAACCTTTTAAGGGCTATTGAAACACGCTTCGATAATGTCATTTACAGAAGCGGATTTGCTACTTCCAGACAGGAAGCACGCCAGATTGTAAGGCATGGAAGTTTTGCTATTAACGGTAGAAGGGTAAACATACC
>JAUVQW010000179.1 GCA_030597945.1 Actinomycetes bacterium | reverse complement strand
GATCAATTGGAATTGCGCAGAAAAAGTTGGTGGCAGCGAATATTTTCAATATTTTAAAAATCGGTAACAAATAAGGGTAAATAAATGACTGAGAAAAACAAAAATGTGCGACTTGAAACTAAAGATTTTAATTTCTACTACGGAAGCCTAAAAGCTTTAGAAAATATTAATATCGTGGTCAACAAAGGCTCAGTGGTCGCCTTGATAGGGCCTTCTGGGTGTGGCAAGTCTACATTTTTAAGAAGTCTAAACAGAATGAACGATTTGATTGATAACACTAAAGTCATCGGCAATATTTTGTTAGATGGAAATGATATTTACGCTCCGGATATCGACCTAATAGCATTAAGAAAAAAGGTCGGGATGGTCTTTCAAAAACCTAATCCATTTCCGAAATCGATCTATGATAATGTGATATTTGGTCCTAAGTTGCACTCGAAACAAAAAAAGGCGGCTCTGGATGAACTTGCCGAGAAAAGTTTGAAACAGGCAGGGTTATGGAGCGAGGTCAAAGATCGCCTAAACAAACCAGCATTAGAGTTATCGGGCGGACAGCAACAGAGATTATGTATCGCGAGAACTCTCGCTATCGAACCAGAAGTAATACTAATGGATGAACCGGCGTCAGCACTCGACCCGGCCTCGACACAAAGAGTGGAAGATCTTATCCATGAGCTGCAAGAAAAATATACCATTATTATCGTGACCCACAACATGCAGCAAGCAGCACGTGTTTCCGAATATACCGGATTCTTTTTAGTCGAGAACCAGGGAGAGCCGGCGCACTTAATAGAGTTTAACGATACAAATAGTATTTTTACTAATCCAGGCGATAAAAGAACCGAGGATTATATAACCGGAAGATTTGGATGACCTCTTAAGGTTCTCTCAAATCTCTATTAGGTCGCTCTTCCAGATTTATCTTCTTCTCAGTAAGTTTTCCATCTCTGTATAGTTTTATTTCTACTTCTTCGTCGACTGTATGATTTTCAATTGAGACGATAAGATCCTCCATGGAGTCGACTTCATCGTCTCCGAACCTAACTATGATGTCGCCGCCCTTACCTTCTCTGTCAACCCCTTTAAGGCCTGCCTTACTAGCCGGACTATCTTTAAAGACATCGACAATGAGCGCACCCTTATCGACGGGCAGATCAAATTCGTCTACCAACCTTTTGGTAACATCTTGACCAGATATTCCTAGCCATGCGTGTGATACTTGGCCAACATCACCGATCTGCTCAACAACTCTTTTTACGGTATTGCTTGGAATTGCGAAAGCGATCCCAATATTACCGGCCGACCCACCTTCAGTGGCGATCTGGGCGCTTACGCCGACGACTTTGCCCTCGATGTTTAATAAAGGTCCGCCGCTATTTCCTCTATTTATTGCCGCGTCAGTTTGGATGGCGTCTCTTATCTGGAAGCCGTTTGGAGCATCTATTGTTCTATTGGTATTGCTTACTATTCCGCTTGTCATGCTTCCAGCTAATCCAAGCGGATTTCCGATAGCATAGACCACGTTTCCTACTTTCAAGTTGGCAGAATCATCTAAAACCAACGGCTTTATATCCTCGTTGTAATCTTCGATCTGAAGAAGTGCTAGATCAGTGCTTCTATCTGTACCCAGCACTTTTGCCTTAAACTCATTTTTGTCAAACAGAGTGACTCTTACCGAATCCGCTCCTTCTACTACGTGTTCGTT
>JAUVQW010000124.1 GCA_030597945.1 Actinomycetes bacterium | reverse complement strand
GAAATAGAGCCATATGAGGCCGGAAAAAGGGCATCTGATTTAAAGAGGGATCTTGGAGTAGACGAACTTATCAAGTTATCATCGAATGAGTCTCCGTATCCCCCGATCAAGCTGGCTCAAAAGGCGATGGGTTACGCCGCCGCAAACATTAACCGCTATCCCGACGGCGCTAGCCGTCTCTTAGTTGAAAAATTATCGAAAAGGTTGGATAAACCTACTAAAAATATTATCATCGGAAACGGTTCAAACGAGCTTATAAGGTTAGTGGCCCAGTCTGTGACGGATCCCGGAGATGAGATAATCTATGCTTGGCCCTCTTTTGTTGTTTATCCGTTAGTAGCAAAGATGTTTGAGGCAAAAGCAGTGGAAGTCCCGCTTGTAGATCATCGCCACGACCTAAAAAAGATGGCAGCGTCGGTAACGGATAAAACTAAAGTGATCTTCGTCTGCAACCCTAATAATCCCACCGGAACTATCGTCAAAAAGGATGAGATCGTGGAGTTCATGAGGGCGGTGCCAAGCGATGTGTTAATCGTCTTCGATGAAGCTTACTATGAATTTGTGGATGATTCCGATTATCTTAGTGGTGCGGATATCTTTGATGACTACCCGAATGTCGTCGTCCTTCGGACATTTTCAAAGATATACGGTATGGCCGGGGCAAGGATAGGATACGGGATAGCCCCAAGTGAAGTGGTAAGCTCTATGCACAAACTAAGAGAGCCATTTAATATAAATATGATCGCCCAGGTTGGGGCTTTTTTTAGCTTAGACGGAGAGGGCGAGATAGAAAAGCGAAAGAAGAAAAATATTGAAGAAAAAAAGAGAATAGAAGACATTCTGGATAAGTCGGGGATAGAGTTTGCCAGATCTGAGACCAACTTTATCTATACAAGGTTGGGAAAAAATAATGACGAGGTCTTTACCCGTCTACAGCAATTAGGGATAATTGTTAGAGCTTTCGGGGTAGGCGACTACGTAAGGATAACCGTCGGGAGTGTTAGTGAGAACAATAAGGTGATCGAGGCGCTGGAAAGGATAGCTAAATAAGATGATCGGCAATAAGCAAAAAATTTCGGGAAAGGATGCTCTCTTATGATGGTCGTAATGAAGGAAGATGCTACAAAAAAAGAGATAGATCATGTAATAGAAAAACTCGAGGGAGCCGGCCTTCGCGCCCATATTTCTAAGGGAGAGTTCAAGACTGTCATCGGCGTCATCGGCGACCGCGAGAAGATCCAGAATCTTCCTATGGAAGTGGTACCCGGCGTGGAAAGTGTTATACCGATCCAAAAACCCTATAAATTTGTCAGCCGGGAATTTCGGCATGAAGATACGGTGATAGATGTCGGGGGACGAAAGGTCGGAGGCGATTATTTTGCAGTTATGGCCGGACCTTGTTCTGTAGAAACTCAAGAGCAGATGAGCGAAGCGGCAGAGGGGGTAGACAAAGAAGGGGCAGCGTTTCTTCGAGGCGGCGCCTTTAAGCCCAGAACATCTCCCTACTCTTTTCAAGGCCTTGGTGAAGAGGGCCTAAAGATGCTAGCTAAAGCTAAAGAGGAGACAGGGCTGCCGATCGTAACCGAAGTCCTCGACGTAAGAGACATGGATGTTGTAGCCGAGTATGCCGACATCCTGCAGATAGGCACAAGAAATATGCAAAATTATATCCTTCTCTTGGAAGCGGGAAGAACCGGAAAACCGGTGATCTTAAAGAGAGGGTTTGGCTCTACAGTCGATGAACTTTTGATGTCGGCCGAGTATATCGTAAAGGGCGGTAGCTCTCAGATCATTCTATGCGAGAGAGGCATCAGGACTTTTGAGCCTTCAGCCAGGACTACGTTGGATCTTACCGCAGTACCGATACTAAAAAATCTTACTCATCTTCCAGTTATAGTCGATCCGTCACATGCGACCGGAAAAGCGGGCTTAGTTACCCCCATGAGCCTTGGGGCTCTTGCGGTCGGGGCCGATGGAATACTGGTCGAGGTCCACCCTAATCCAGAGGAGGCCCTTTGCGACGGTCCCCAGTCGCTTGATATTGCCAGCTTTGGAGCGCTTATGGAGAAGATCAGACCGATAGCGGCAACGCTTGGAAAGAAAATCTCTTAATGGACCAACCGAAAAAGATCGCCATAATCGGGGTCGGCCTTATCGGAGGCTCTCTTAGCCTCTCTTTTAAAAAGAGGTGGCCAGAGATAGAGATCATCGGCTACCATGATGACATCAATAGGTTGGACCAAGCGCTTAAACTAAAGGTCATCGATGAAGCCACTGATAATATTGAGCATCTATGCAAGGGAGCTGATTTTATATTCATCTGTGCTCAGGTCTCAAAGATCGTCCCACTTCTGGAAAAGGCAAGGCCTTTCATCGATGATGATACGGTAATAACCGATGTCGGGAGCACCAAAAGCAATATCGTCGAAGAGGCTGATAAGATATTTTCAAAAGGGGCAGAGTTTATTGGAGGCCATCCTTTGGCGGGATCCGAGCAGAAGGGCGTATTGGCGGCGAGCGCAACGCTTTTTAAAAATGCTGTTTATGTCCTGACTCCGACAGCGAAAACAAGCCCGTCATCTTACCAAAAGCTCCACGGCCTGCTTACACAAATAGGGGCGACAGTAATCGCTTTATCACCTGACAAGCACGACCAGGTGGTCGCCGTAATAAGTCACTTACCCCATCTTTTAGCATCGAGCCTTGTTAATCTGGCAGCTAAGTCAGCCAGTGATCCAGAGAACATCCTATTCTTCGCTGCTGGCGGTTTTAGGGATATGACCAGGATCGCGGCGGGTGATCCTGAATTATGGCTGGAAATATCGCTTGAGAATAAGAAGGCGATCCTGGAGTCGTTAAATGGCTATATGAAAGTATTGGAAAAACTAAAGGTCAATCTGGAAGAAGAAGATTCGAGCTCATTGCAAGATGATCTTTTACAAGCTAAAGAGCTTAGGCAATCCCTGTCCGTCTCAAAACCCACTGACGTAACACTTCGCGAGATAAAGATACCTGTCACTGACAGCCCCGGGGTTATAAGCAGGATAACGCTTGCCTTCGGAAAGCATGGGATAAATATTGAAGATATTCAGATTGTCCATACGGGAGAAGAGAGCGGCATTGTAAAGTTGCTTGTCAACGAAAGTGGTAAGCTGGACGACGCTCTTCTTGAGATGGAGAGAGAAGGCTTTAACTTTCTAAAAACAAAAGAAGGATTTGGTTAACTTAATTGGAGCTAATAACTCGTGCGGCTAAGAAAATAGAAGGTACGGTCTATGTACCGGGGGATAAATCTATTTCTCATCGGGCGATAACTTTTGCTTCGCTTGCCAAGGGCCAATCATGCATCAAAAACCTGCTTTCTTCTGCCGATTGTCTAAGTACGATGGGGTGTTTTAAGGATCTTGGCGTAAAAATTGTAAACGATAAAGAATTGACCAGAATCGAAGGCGTCGGGATCTCCGGATTAAAAGAGCCAAAGAATATCTTAAATGTGGGAAATTCGGGAACAACACTTCGGACTCTACCGGGAATTTTAGCGGGCCAAGATTTTTTATCGATTCTCACCGGTGATGACTCTATTCGCTCTCGGCCGATGGATAGGATCATAAATCCTTTAAGAGAGATGGGGGCGGAGATCGTTGGACGCGGCGGAGATAAGTTTGCTCCGATCGCTATAAAAGGAAGGCGACTGAAGGGTATCTCTTATACTACACCTGTGGCGAGCGCTCAGGTAAAAACGTCACTCCTATTAGCGGGCCTGTATGCAAACGGGACAACGACGGTCACAGAGAAATACCAGTCAAGAGATCATACGGAGAGATTTTTCGATTTTTTCGAGATTGCTTATAAAAAACAAGTCGGAGCAGCGGGTGAGGTAAGCATCTCACTCGAGGGAGGCCAAAGCTTTAAAGGGGCCGACATTATCAT
>JAUVQW010000145.1 GCA_030597945.1 Actinomycetes bacterium | reverse complement strand
CATTATTATTCTAGATATCTTCACCATTCCCCCTCTGTATCATCTGGCATCCCTTAATCTTCATATACAAAGGTCCAGATGTGATTGATTACATTCCATCTTTCGCCTTTACTTAGTTTTTTCTTAAAGGCTGGCATCCCCTCATCCTTCTCACCGTCTGTTATAGCCTCAAACATGTCGTTACTTGTATTACTTAACATTTGCTTTAAATCGGTAAAATCGGACGGTTCTTCTTCCAGGTCGCCAGCTTCGGGCCCCTTGCCGTCCCCGCTTGCTCCGTGGCATTTAGAGCACTTTTCATCGTAAGACTGTCTTCCCTGGGCTAAAAGATCGTCTTTATTTTGAAAGGTCCATATATAAAAGACTACGTCCCACATCTCTTGATCAGTTAGGTCGTCCTTAAAGGCCGGCATCGGCTTGTCGCCTTTCTTTACTTTATCAAAGAATTCCGCTGGGCTTTCTTTTCGCATGAACGTCTGATCATTGAAATCTTTCATCTCGTTTTTAAATTTTTTAGCGTCTTCGCCCTCTCCTGATCCGGTTTCACCGTGGCATTTTAGGCAATGCTCGTCATAGATGGCTTTTCCGTTCGAAGCCGAGGGTTTTGACTCAGGTACTACAACTGATTCCTTTTTATCACTAGCGGGAATGGTCCTAGCGGCTGTTATTGCCAGCACCGTAGCTCCGATCAATCCGATCGCGACCAACAATTTAAATATTCTCAATATCCCTTCCTTTCAATTGTAAGCAAACTACTTACTAAACAAAAAAAACATACCCGACTTGCTTTTTTTTAAACTGCTTAGTATTCGCTTGTAGACTTTGGATATTTGCCTTAAAAGTCAGGTATAATCACTAATGGAGGAGTGCCCGAGTGGCTGAAGGGGATCGTCTCGAAAACGATTTGGCGGCCAAAAGCTGCCACGTGGGTTCAAATCCCACCTCCTCCGCCAGAGAGCTCCCAAGGGTTGTCTACCATGTCATCCATTGGAATCTTTGCGTGTCACATACCTACTTGTACGTTCTACTTAAGACTCCTCGGTTTCCTTGTATCCAAATCCTTGGGAACACACTGGTTTACAACGGAGTGGGATTTGAACCTTAAAAGGGGCTATGTTTTACGGGGAAAAGATGTTGTTATAAGAGGCGATAATATTACAGTTATTGTAGTTCAAATCAGCACTTCTTTAGTGCAACCAACTTCCTGACCTTTTACTGCTCCGCTATAAAACTGAGTATGTTAAACCAGACAAAGTTAAGTAGTCTTTTTTTAAAACAAGCAAGCATATTATAAAAAATCTCCGGTACAGGCAGTCACTTTTTTCTTGAAATTATGTCTCTGTACCGCTTGATTGTAGTATAGTAAGTAGCAGCAGCCGATCTAATATTGATTCATCATTGTCCAGTTTTGAACTAAGGTACGCCTTAATTGTCGTTTCAAAATGTTCGAGCTGGTTTTTTGATGTTCAATAAAGGGTCGGCTGCTATTTGTTCTGTTGCCCCAAGGTACAGCTTGACTACTTATTTGATAATTGATAGCTTAAATTTGCCCCTTAGAGGAGATGAAATGGCGATCTACCTGGGTTATATCTAAGGGGCTTTTTCTTTGCCTTTAAATCTCTCTGTTTGCAATTTAACATTTATAAATTTCTGATTTCAAGGCCATCATTTGATTGCTCGCTTGCTGAAAAGGGTATAATAAGTCGTGACAGAAATGACTAGAGCAGTCGTAAAATATTGGAAAAGCAAATCGACTATCGAAGGTGCCGGTGTACGCCTTAAACGGGCTTTCGGCTTTTACGAAGTGCCGTTACTTGATCCATTTTTATTGCTAGATGACTTCCACTCAGATAATCCTGATGACTATATCGCTGGCTTCCCCTGGCATCCTCATCGCGGTATCGAGACAGTCACCTACATGCTAAGCGGAGATGTCGAGCATGGAGACAGTATTGGCAATAATGGCGTAATCGGGTCTGGAGATACCCAGTGGATGACAGCCGGTAGTGGGATAATCCATCAGGAGATGCCAAAAAAGCAGGATGGCTTTCTATGGGGTTTTCAGCTATGGGTAAACTTGCCTGCCAAAGACAAGATGATGGATCCAAGATATAGAGACATAAAGAAAGATAAGGTCCCCTTAGTAGAAACGGGAGATGGTGTAATCGTTAGAGTAATATGCGGAAAGGTCAAAGGAATAGAGGGTCCGGTAAAAGATATAGTCATCGACCCCGAATATCTAGATGTGTCGATGACAGGTGGAGCAAAGTTCAACCGCAAGATAAAAGAAGGCTATAAAGTCTTTGCATACGTAGTTGAGGGAAGCGCTTTTTTTGACAATAAAAAAGATGATAAACTTTTCAAAGAAACCCTAATAGTCTTTGGTGACGGCCATGGTGTGGAAATCGAGGCTGTCGCTGAAGGTGTAAGGTTTCTTTTAGTTTCCGGAAAGCCGATCGGCGAGCCGATTGCTTGGCGGGGCCCCATCGTGATGAACACAAACGAGGAGTTGGAAATCGCCTTTAATGAATTCCATGAAGGAACATTTATCAAGGGTGACTAGTGATAGACAAGCTTAGCTATTATCGGTAACAGGGAAGACAGGGTGCGAAAATTCGAAGAAAAAAATTTAATTTTTAAGTAGCTGTCTCACGGAAAAAGAGATAGTCCGCAAAGATAAGAATATTCACAGGTCTTTTATTTAGTCATAAATAAGGTAAAATTACTTATGCAAAATTGGAGAAGTGGCCGAGTTGGCTGAAGGCGCTCGCCTGCTAAGCGAGTAAGGGGGTATAAACCCCCTTCGAGGGTTCGAATCCCTCCTTCTCCGCCAGAGAGTTTTTCGCGGGCATCTACCGCGTCAGTCTGTGATTTTTTTTCGGGTCGAGTACCTACACGTACACTTCCCTAAAAATAATCTTGCCTTCCTTGTAGCTGCACCACGTAATACTCTCTGGTATTCCGTAAGAGGTGTCTACTGCGTTATCCGGCTGATTATCCTTAAGATCTCTTACCAACTCGTATACTCTCTTCGTCAATCCTTGTGCGCCTTGCATCTGACCCCTATGTGCCCTCTTGTATTTTGCTTCTATTTTTGAAAATTAATATTTACAATTATGACTTCATATTTTCAATTCGAGAAGTGATCTTTGTTTCGTGCCATCTCTTCTTTGCGCTCCACTCTCCCCGTCTTTGCGAGGCAGCGACCCTTCAGCCGTGGAAATCTCTGGCCCTTCAAATCTTTTTAAAACTTTACGCCTAGCTCTCGCGACCCAAATCTGCTCTCTGCTTT
>JAUVQW010000114.1 GCA_030597945.1 Actinomycetes bacterium | reverse complement strand
GAAGATCATCTACGGCAGCTCTTACATAAAGACCGGAACCGCCTACCAATATCGGCAACTTGGTCTTTGCGCAGATCTCATCGATTGCTTCTCTGGCGATCCTCTGGAATATTGAAACGTTAAACTCTTCACTGACATCTACAATATCTATTAGGTGGTGTATTACCTCAGATAGCTGTTTCTTGCTTGGTTTAGCCGTACCGATATCCATCCCGCGATAAACCTGCATCGAATCGGCAGAGATTATCTCACCGTCCAATTCCTTAGCCAAATCTATGGCTACAGTTGTCTTTCCAATCGCGGTCGGACCGACTACGGCTAGCACTTTCTTTACCATCTATACGTATCTCTTGACTTCAAAGCGATAGATGTCGAACTCGCTCTCAAAGGATATCCCTGCTTTTTGAAGAGCGATCTCGATCTGTTGTTCAGGCGTTACCACCCCATCCAGATCTGGGAGGAGAAGCCCTCTGGCATTTTTAAATGATACGATAACTCCGTATTTCTTGGGATCCAACTCTTTGATGGAGCTGACTTTCTCGTTAGGGCCAAGTATATCGACACTGAAAGAAAGGTCTTCGAGCTCTTCTTTATTAACTGGCGGAAATCGTGGATCCTCAACTGCGGAAGAAATAGCGTTTTTAACTATTTCGTCAACGATACTGTCGGTAGACGGTTCAATTGTGCCGATGCACCCCCTTAACTCGTTCTTTATTTTAAGGCATACAAAAACACCTGAACGTCTTTTTAACTCACTTGGAACATCGTCTCCATAATTCAGATATTCACCCGTCTGAAAATAAGTCTCTATCGCCATCTTCGCAATACTTACGGGCAAGCTGTTACCAACCATCACATCGTCATCTCCGCTACCATATAACCGACACCAAAGGGGCCCTCGTAAGATATTACCTTTGAGCCATAATCCCTTCCCTTAAGAACGCCTGCTAAGACAACAAATGAACGAAGGCCGCATTCAGCGGCGTTGATTATGAGATCGTCGTCCAAGTCGATCAACTCATTAATCTTTCCCTGTTTAACTTTTTCTACGACTAACCGATCAAACTCCTCGCCCCTTGTCGCAAAACCAACAGGTGCATCAGTTGTCAGCCCGTGGGACAAATCACCGCTGGCTATAAATGCTACGCGTTGATCGATGTCATCACACGCTTCACCTATCACTTTTCCCAGCTCATAATGGCTACTTAGAGGAAGTGCCGATATTGACACGGCTGTTATCTTATAATCTCTTTTTTTTGAAATAAAGTAGTAGGGTACCGCTATACCATGATCTAAAAACCCTTTTCCTTTGTTGAGGTGCGCGCCTCTTTTTGACAAAGATACCCCGTGATCGGCTGAACTCATTATTATCTTTTCTGACAATAGTTCATCTTCGGTAACCTCGAAGCCGATCTCTGGGTGTCCAAACGATGATAACGATCCTTCTATTAACGGGCTATCATCAATCAAAAAAGTCTCATAATCATATGGCGCGTGGGGCGAAGTAAAGATAAGCGTATCTGCGTTAACTTCTAAAAGATCATCCGATAGTTGTTCGAGCGCTCCTATTGTAGCCGCTACTTTTTCAACTTCCGCACCACCTACCTCTGGAATGATTATTGGTGGATGGGGTACGATCGCTCCAAAGACTAGACTCATACTATTTCACCCTCCAAATAAAAACTGTGCGCTTCATCAACTTTGATATCAATAAATCTGTTTATTAAAGTATCATCACCGGAAAAATGGATAAGCTTATTCGTATCAGTCCTTCCGGAGAGGTTTTGCTTCCCTCTCTTGCCTCTACCTTCAACAAAAACTTTGAGCTTTCTTCCTACAAGCGCTTTATTTGATTCTAGGCAGTGTTTATTTTGTAACTCAACCAATCTATTGAATCGATCGTTTTTAACCTCTTTTGCGACCTCATCTTTGAAGTTAGCCGCTTCAGTCCCTTCCCTCTCAGAATAGATAAAAGTGTAGGCGTGATCAAAACTGACCCTCTCAACTAAGTCGAGGGTGTCTAGGAAGTCTTCTTCTGATTCTGTTGGAAAGCCGACCATAATATCTGTTGTTATGGATACATCATCGATCGATGACCTTATTTTTAAAGCTGTCTCAATATATTTCTCTCTAGAATAACCCCTTTTCATGTCTCCTAATACTCTGTTTGAACCGGACTGAACCGGCAGATGAAAATGAGAACAGATCGATCTTTTTTCTTTTACGATATCGATAACATCTTCTTTTAAATCCTTGGGATGCGAAGTTGTAAACCTTATTCTTTCAAGACCTTCCGTATTAGAGATATTATCTAAAAGTTGAGTAAACCTTGGTTTTCCATATAGGTCCCGTCCATAAGAGTTTACGTTTTGACCTAAGAGTGTCACTTCCTTCACTCCTTCACCTACGTAATCGCTGACCGCCTTTTTGATCGACTCGATGGGATAACTTCGTTCCGGCCCTCTGACATAAGGAACTATGCAATATGAACAATAATTGTCGCAACCAATGGTTATAGGAACCCATGCATGAACTTTACTCTGGCGTAGAGCCGGAGATATGGAAAGACCGATGTTCTCTTCACTTACGTTTAACACCCTGCCGCCTCCACGCACCTCATTTATCATATCGATTAGCCCTTCTTGGTTATATGTCCCGAATACGATATCGACATGAGGCAGCTTTTCGAACATGCGGTTATTATCTTTTTGTGCAAGACACCCGCCTACGGCAATAATAGTCGAAGGCTTCTTTTTTTTCAGACTCCTTAGCATGTCTACATTTCCATATAGACGATCGTCTGCATGTTTACGGACACAGCAAGTGATGAAGACGATTATGTCAGCTTCTTCAATGTCATCAATGGGCTTATATCCGGACGTTGACAGCTGTCCCGCTACTCGCTCGGAATCATGTTTGTTCATTTGGCAACCAAAAGTCTTCACATGAAATGTCGTCATAATGTAATTTTAACAAAAATATTGAGATTATTAATGATTTGCGAGGGAGACGTTGTATCTTCTTAGGTCGTCTAAGCAATAATCAGGAACAAAAACCGATCCCATAATAAGACCCTTGTTTGAACCTAAGCCATGGCAATCAGATCCGCCGGTTATGATCAATCCCAGGCTCTCCGCCATCTTTTTGTATCTTTTTGAATCTTCAACTGTATGTTCGCTGTGAAATGCTTCCAGACCTTTAAGTCCATGATCTACAAATCCGGGTATCAAGTGATCTATCTTAGAAATACCGGGGTGTGCGAGTACGGGAATTCCTCCTACGCTCTCGATTATTTTTATTATCTCACCAACGCTATAGGCGGACTTTTCAACATAAGCAGGGCCATTTCGCCCGATGTATTTATCAAAAGCCTCTTGAATGTCTTCAACGTAGCCATTTTTAAGCAGTGCTTTAGCTATGTGAGCCCTTCCAAGAGTGCCGTTATCGGATAAGATATTAATATCATCCATCCCGATATTAAGGTCGAGATCGTTTAGTTTTTCAAGTATTCTCTTTGTCCTGGACTCTCTATTGTCTTTTAATTGACTTAGAATTTTGATAAAGGACTTATCTTGATGATCGATATAATAGCCGATTATATGGATATCTCTTCCATCTATATCTGAGCTCATCTCAATGCCGGGAATCACCTCTATGCCGTATTTTTTTGAGGCTTCTATCGCTGCATCAATACCATCAACGGTATCGTGATCAGTCAGTGATATCGTCATCAGATTTAAATGAGACGCTAATTCGACGACTTGTTCTGGTAAGAGGGCTCCATCAGAAGCCTTAGAATGAAGGTGAAGATCGATAGACATAATTTTTTTTGCCGATTATCTCGGTTCGATATGTAACCTGATGCCGGTTCGTTCTTCGCCATCGATGATTATCTCGGCAAACGAAGGGATGCAGACCAGATCTACTCCACTGGGAGCCACAAATCCTCTAGCGATAGCAATAGCTTTTATGGCTTGATTTAAGGCTCCTGCTCCTATAACTTGCAACTCGCAAACCCCTTTTTCTCTCAACACTCCGGCTATCGCGCCTGCCACGGAATTTGGGCTTGATTTTGAAGATACTTTCAAAACTTCTTCCACTACTGCTCCTCCTTGACTGCTGCTATGGTGCATATCGTTACTGCTTCTATAAATCGTCATTTCCATCAGTGGTAAGCGTTAGCTCTATCGTTATCCGCCTTTTTCCACTCTTTACTTCAGGTTCTTCCGATAGTTTAATAAAGTATTTCTCCTCTAATACTCGGAATTTTTGTTTTATTGCTTGAG